>DASYTA010000028.1:0-3755 GCA_036002745.1 Cyclobacteriaceae bacterium
CTTCATTGGGGAATGAGAATGCAGGAATTTCTTTTGATAAACTGAATTGTGCAGCCGAGAGCATTGGAATACACAAGCCAATGATCAAGACTAAATTACTTAACTTCAAACTCCAACAGTTTTTCATTTTCAAGATAACCCGTTAATTTATTTCCAACTTGTACTGGCCCAACACCTTTTGGCGTTCCTGTGAAAATCAAATCGCCTGTGCGCAGAGTAAAAAATTTTGACAGATAAGAAATAATATAATTAAAGCTGAACAACATCAAACTCGTGTTGCCTTGCTGCTTCACGGCTCCGTCAACTTCCAATTTAAAATTGATATCGCTCAAGTTTTTGAATTCGGAAATAGGAATGAATTTATCAGAAATAGGAGCAGAGCTGTTAAAGCCTTTGGCGATGTCCCATGGCAGGCCTTTGTCTTTTGCTTTTTGCTGAAGATCGCGGGCGGTAAAGTCTACCCCTAAACCGATCGAATCAAAATACTTGCCGGCGAATTTTTCTTCAATGTTTTTTCCTTCTTTACTAATTTTCAAAACCAATTCGATTTCATGATGAATGTCTTTCGAAAAATCTGGATAGTAAAATGGAGAGCCATTTTTCAAAATAGAAGTGTCAGGCTTAGTAAAGATAACGGGCTCATCCGGGCGTTCATTATTCAACTCCTTGATGTGCTCGGCATAATTTCTTCCGATGGCAAAAATTCGCATAGTTCTTCTTTAAATAATCCTGCAAAGTTAGGAATACCTGAGCTAATTTTCATCCTATGAGGCTGTTTGTTAGATTTGTGTAATAAAAAATGCAGTTATGAATATTTTGAAACTCTCGTCTTTCGTTTGCCTTTTGCTCTTCATTCATTCTTGCGCTACAGTTCCCGTCACTGGTCGCAAACAATTGGATCTGGTCTCAAGTTCAGAGATTAACACGATGTCGGCCACGCAATACCAGGATGTGATCAAGAAAGGTCCACTTTCTACTGATGTTCAAAAGACTGAAATGATTAAACGTGTAGGCACACGAATTCAAAAAGGAGTGGAGCAATACATGGCGAGCAAAGGGTGGAGCGACCAGCTTGCGGGCTTCAACTGGGAGTTCAATCTGATACAAGATGATAAAACAGTTAACGCCTGGTGTATGCCGGGAGGTAAAGTGGCATTTTACACTGCGATACTACCAATATGCAAAGATGAAGATGGCATTGCCGTGGTGATGGGTCACGAAGTTGCACATGCTATTGCCAACCATGGGCGTGAGCGTATGAGTCAGGGACTCGTGGAGCAAATGGGATTGAGCTCGTTGAGTGCTGCGATGGGTCAAAATCCTTCTGCCACCAGTCAGATATTTATGCAGGCGGTGGGCATGGGATCGAATTTAGGAATGTTGAAATTTTCAAGAACGCATGAATCGGAAGCAGATCATATTGGATTGATCTTTATGGCGATATCTGGTTACGATCCTAACAATGCACCGACCTTTTGGAAGCGAATGGTGGAGATGAACAAAGGAGAGAAGCCACCCGAATTTTTAAGCACACACCCTTCAGACGAAACTCGCATCAAAGACTTAGAAGGCTGGATGCCAGAAGCGTTGGGGTATTATAAGAAGTAGTTAAGCCTCAGTCTTTGTAAACTGCTACAAAGTAATATCAGTTCTGGTTAGGTAATTCCATACTGGTTTACGCTCATCAAATTACGATATGGTTTATATCGAATATTTAGTATGATTGTAAACAATGGTAAGGGCAAAGATCAAAGCTATTATTTTATTTGTGCTGCTAGTTCCTTATGCTATCAGCATGATTGGAATGTTTACATCTTACTTCTCATTTTTTTATAAAAATAACATTCAAGCAGTAGTCTCTTCATTGGAGGAAGATAAGCTGGAACTTTTAATCTTATCGTCATCCGACTTCGAAAAGATACGATGGACTGATAACGAGCGAGAGTTTGAGCGAGAAGGTAAGATGTTTGATGTTTCGAGAATAGAATCTCATGATGGCTCTTATTTCATTTATTGTGAAAACGATTTGTTTGAAGACTTGTTGGTTAATTATTTGAATGCTCCAGGATCGAAGACTAAAAGCACTCAGATTTTTCAAGCTCAATTTTTTGAACCGTTAAAACAGTTCAATTGCAACGATGCTACAATCAGTAACATAGACCAGAATTTCTTTTCAGCAAACCTCTACGTTTCAGTCCCACATGAGCTGAAGACTCCGCCCCCGAAAGTTTCATGATCTTAATAATTTGTTGATATTAAATTGGTTCAACACCTATCTCTATTCACCGTCAGGAATTTTGACACGTGCTATTCCATTATTTATTAAATCATTAGTTGATGAAAAAATATTTTCTATTAGTATATCTATTTAGCGTTGTTGGATTGCTTCCGGCTCAAAATGTGAAAGGAAAAATTGTCGATTCCAAAGGACGAGCATTAGCAGGTGTTACCGTAAAAGTCGATAATGTAGGAGTTACCATCTCCGATCAAGATGGTGTTTTTACTGTTGACTGCAAGAACGGTGGAAATGTCTCGGTTTCTTCAGTTGGGTTTGAATCACAGTCTCAAACTATCCAAGACTGCAATATTGAGCTCTCTTTCAAACTTGTTGCATCAATACAGATGTTGGATGGCGTAGAAATTACGGCTACTTCAAACCAAAACAAGTTGTTATTAAATCAACCGTCTTCTATTGCAAAGCTTGGAGAGCTTGAGATGAAAAGAAGCACAGGCTTATTCCTTGATGACGCGATCAATGCGAATGTACCTGGCGTGTTTATGCAACGCAGAACTGTATCCGCAGGACAGCAGATAAACATTCGCGGATATGGCGCCGGTGGGCCAGGTGTGCGTGGCCCCAATAGCAATTTCGACAGCCAAGGAATAAAAGTTTACCTGAATGGAATTCCGATAACGGATGCAGAAGGCATTACGGTAATGGACGATATAGATTTCGGGTCAGTTGGCAATGTAGAAATTGTAAAAGGTCCGTCAGGTACTTTGTATGGCTTGGCGATTGCTGGCGTTGTCAATCTGCAAACTGCAAAGCCTTCCGCTAACAATGTTTCCTTAAGTCAAAATACAATGTTTGGCACGTATGGACTCAGACGCTCAACTACCTCACTTCAAGTCAATCAGCGTAATACGACTTTACTAATCAATTATGGAAGTCAGAATTTTGATGGCTTCATGCAGCATACCAAATCAAGAAAAGACTTTGTGAATATGATGGGCGAATTTCGTTTAAATGAAAAACAGTCGATCACTTCTTATGTTGGCTGGAGCGATAGTTACGATCAACGCAATGGCGAATTGTCAAAGGCACAATACGACACATTGGATTACAGTGGCAATCCGGCTTACATAAAAAATGATGCGCACTCTAACATTATCAGTTTTCGAGCGGGCCTGGCACATACTTATAAATTCAACGACAATGTTTCCAACACAACAACTTTGTTTGGCACTGGTATGAGCAACAATTCAAGTTCAGCTGGAGGTTGGACGGACAAGGCACCAGTAAATTTTGGACTGCGTTCTTTTTTTGATGCAAATTTTAAACTAACAGAAAATATCTCATTATCTGGTACGACAGGGATAGAGGCTCAGCGACAATATGCACAAACTATTTCCTATGGCATGGTTACGAATAATGCTGACCCAAATGGTTATAATATTATTGGCCCAATAAGAAGCAACCAGACTTCAATCACATCAACTTATTCAATCTTCACTCAATGGACACTCGCATTACC
>DASYTA010000029.1:0-3479 GCA_036002745.1 Cyclobacteriaceae bacterium
CGTAAGCGGTCAAAATTAACTCATTACTTTCCTTGAAATTCGTAAGAAATTTAGGCGGAACCGACGGGTCATTTATATTATAAAACCAAATTTTATTATTCACTTTCATTAAGATATCTGGGCCAAAAGAATGGAATTCAGTAAAACCTACTCTTCGATCCGATTGAAAACTATACGCGTCTGTAACGGCCATCGTTGACGGATTAATTTTCATGACTTTTAAATTCTCGGTGATAATTGCATTGCGGCTTTGGTTTGGCATGGGTAGGTAACCAACAATATTAGTAGCGCCAAAACCAGCACCGCCAACAAGGTTTACATTTATCCCTACAAAATCGGTTGGAGAATAACCAAGCTTTTCAACTTTTGCCTTCCTAAAAGATTCTCCAAAAATCAATACATCTCCATTCTCATCATACACTGCCAAGAGTCCCTTAAAACGAAGTCCTTTTTTATCAGGTTTACTCTCAACCTTCTCAAGCCATAAATTTCCATTTAGGTCATATGCGCGAGTAAATAAGCTTGTCTGAGTTATTGGTATTTTAAACTCATTCCCGATGATTAAAAGATTTTTGCCAACCAAGGTGAAGATTCCAATTGTTCTCTTTAATTCTTTATCGCCCAAATAGGGTGCACTTATTAATGATCCGTCCTTCAGATCAAAGAATAAAATAAAATTTTCGGAATATTTGTCGAGGAAAAGTTTCTTTTCAGAATGAACAATTAAACGTTCTTCAGTGATGATCATTTGTGTAACCGACAAAGGCTCCATCAGTTTCCAGTTAATTTCTCCTGAATAAATATTCATGGAGAATAGTCGCCCAACTGTAGTTGTTTCCTCAGCTATTGAAGGATAGACAATAACTATCCCATCATTATTAATTTCAGGAACGAGGAGGTCTAATCTTAGGTTCTTTATCTTTCTAACTGTCTTTTCAAAAATTCCTTCAAAATCTGCTGGACTCATCGCAAAAGAATTCAACTTCATTCCATTTTTATCAGTCAAAATAAAATTGATTGATTCCTTTCCATTCGCCAAGGAGTAAAAAGCATAAAAAAGAAACGAATCTGTGGTTACACGAGAAAGTAACTTGGCGTTCCCATCAATCCGTATTTCTCTGGAACTTGATACTTCCAGCTTTTCGTCAAAAACTATTCTCCTAAAAATCGATATCGTATCCGAGCTAGTATTTTTCTTATAAATCCCAACAAGACCTTCCTTCGATGCAACGAAGAAAATATTCTTATCCGAACAAAAATCGGTTATTGAACTAGTTTGAGCACCCGAAACGATAATTTTAAACAATAACAGACCAGCTGTTAAAATGATGAACTTCATTGAAGATAAGTAGGATTAGTTTGCATCCAAAATTTTGAACAGTTCATCAAGATTAGGCGTGACAATAATTTCTGTTCTCCGGTTCTTCTGTTTGTTCTGTGCATTATCGTTGGGCGCGATGGGAGAATATTCTCCTTTACCCGCCGACGTAATTTGGTTGGGCGACATCCCTGCTTTTATCAAGATGCGGGTAATGGAAGTGGCTCGCAGCACACTGAGATCCCAATTGTCGTCAAAGCGCTGAGAATCTTTAGAAATAGGCACATTGTCTGTGTGGCCTTCAATCATCACATGTATATCCTTTTGATCTTTAATGGCTTTGCCAAGTTGCTGAAGTGCTCCTTCGCCTTTTTTATCCACTGTTGTACTTCCCGATCCAAATAACAATTGCTCAGCTAATGACACATAGACCTTTCCATTTTTTACTTTGACGGTTAAGTCGTTTTCTTTAAAGTTCAACAATGCGTTAGTGATTTTATTTTTCAAGTCGAGAACAGCCTTGTCTTTTTTGGCTAAGACTTCTTCGAGTTCTTTCACTTTCTTCTCACGCTCAGTTAGACTATTGTTAAGTGAATCATTTTGCTTTCGTGTTTTTTCTAAACTGTATTGAATGGCCAGTAATTGATCTCGCTGTTGTGCTAAGTCCTTTCCGCTTTTACTTAGAGACATTCTATACGTTGCATTTAATCGTTCGTATTCACTATTAAGATCAGCTAATTTTTTAGTGCTTGCTTGGATGCTCTGACTAAGGTCAATGGAATCTTGTTTTAGTTTTTTTAATGATTCATTCGCCTTATCAAGTTCTTTTGTTTTATCTGAAAGCTCTCCTTCTGCTTTTACTTTTTGAGCCAGCATATCATCAAATTTTTTCTTACTGACGATGCATGATGAGAAGATGAGACTAAGAGTAATGAGAAAAAATAATCGGTTCATAGTTTAAAAAATTTATCAAACAAATATCTAAAATTAAATACTACTTTACATTACAAATTAAAATACCACATGGAAGGCATGCTCAAACCCGGATCATTCAAAGGAAAGACAATAATTATTACTGGTGGAGGAACAGGTCTGGGCCGATCTATGGGAAAATATTTACTTGAGCTTGGTGCAAACTTAGTCATCACCAGTCGGAAAAAAGACGTGCTCGACAAAGCGGCAACCGAACTGGAACAACAAACTGGCGGAAAAGTATTAGCCGTTGCGTGTGATGTGCGCAAATACGAAGAGATCGAAAATGTGATCAAGGAAACTGAAAGTCGTTTTGGTAAAGTAGATGCAGTACTCAACAATGCTGCGGGTAATTTTATTAGTCCAACGGAAAGGCTCTCGCACCGCGCTTTTGATATCATTGTAGATATTGTATTGAAGGGAACTTATTATACAACATTGGCAGCCGGCAAAAACTGGATTGCAAAAAAGCAATCCGGAATTTTTCTAAATATTGTGACAACTTATGCCTGGACTGGCTCTGGCTATGTAGTGCCCTCGGCTTGCGCGAAATCCGGAGTACTCGCGTTGACACGTTCGCTCGCGGTAGAGTGGGCGAAGTACAACATTCGCAGCAATGCCATTGCACCTGGGCCATTTCCTACCGAAGGTGCCTGGAGTAGATTACTCCCTGGAGACTTGGTAAAAAAATTCGATCCTGCTCAACGCATTCCACTGAAACGAGTCGGTGATCATCAGGAGTTGGCCAATCTGGCTGCTTATTTATTGTCGGATTACTCTGCTTATATAAATGGCGAAGTGATTACCATTGATGGTGGCGAGTGGCTAAGGAATGGAGGTGAGTTTAGTCATCTTGAAGATATTTCAAATGAAATGTGGGATGTGTTAGAAAAAACCCGAGGAAAATAGTCTTGAAAAAATCCTTGTTAGCTTTCACAGTCATTTGCGCTAGTCTCTCGTATGCCCAATCACAAAATAATTGCAGTTTAAAAAAAGATCACGACGGCATAAAGGTTTATACCTGTCACACCGACACCTCGCGATTCAAATCTATCGTTGCAGAGTTTACAATCAATTCTTCATTTAAGGAGCTAATTGATTTTATGATGAATGTTTCCGGATATACCAAATGGCAATTCAATACTATTGAATCTAACGTGATAAAGAGAATTTCTCCAACCGAACAAAT
>DASYTA010000030.1:0-2721 GCA_036002745.1 Cyclobacteriaceae bacterium
ACTTGGGGACAGTTTTTTATTTATCAAGGTTTCAACGAGCACTGTGGCTGGATGCACACGTCAAGCGAGGCCGATGTGATTGATGAATACAAAGAAGCTGTTGTTAAAAAGAATAACGCACTTTATTATAAATATGGAAAGGAAGTTCGGTCCGTTCAGGAAGAAAAAATTTCTATTGCTTATAAAAATGGAAATTCTATTTCGCGAAAGGATTTTACAACTTACCGAACTCATCATGGGCCAATCGTTGCGCAGCGAAACAAAACTTGGATCAGTGTGAAGTTGATGGTTGAACCCTTGAAAGCGCTCACGCAATCTTATCTGCGAACAAAATCGAAATCACTGAGTGATTTTAAAAAAACGATGGAGCTTAAGACAAATTCATCCAACAACACTGTGTATGCCGATGATCAAGGCAACATTTCTTACTGGCATGGTAACTTTATGCCAAGGCGTGACGCTCAATTCAATTGGGACGAACCGGTAGACGGAAGCAATCCTGCAACCGAATGGAAAGGGTTGCACGATCTTAAAGAGATGATTCACATTTTAAATCCGGCGAACGGATGGATTCAAAATTGCAACGCAACGCCGTTCACAGCCTCTGCAGAAAATAGTCCGAAGCAAAAAGATTATCCCGCTTATATGGCTCCGGACGCAGAAAATGCGAGGGGCCTTCATGCTGTTCGTGTTTTGAAAAACCAAAAAGATTTTACTCTTGATAAATTAATTGCCGTCTCAAGAGATTCTTATTTGCCAGGATTTGAAAAATTGTTGCCTTCGTTTATTACTGCTTACGAGCAGATTTCTTCCACCAACGATTCGCTACAATATCTAAAAGAACCCATTCAACTTCTTAAGAACTGGGATTTGCGTTGGTCGGAAACTTCTGTACCAACAACATTGGCAATTTATTGGGCACAAAAGCTTAGACAAAATGTTTCTTCTCAAATTCCATCTGGACTTGATCAATTAAGTGTTATAAAATTTCTTCAAGAAAAGACATCATCGAATGAAAAAGTTAAAGCATTAAAAGAAACAGTTGCTGATTTGCAGCGCGACTTTGGTAATTGGAAAATCGGTTGGGGAGAAGTAAACCGATTTCAGCGATTAACTGCAAAAATTGACGCAAGCTTTGATGACTCGCAGCCAAGTATCCCCGTTCCATTTACTTCTTCTTTCTGGGGATCGCTCGCATCCTATGGCTCGAGGAAATATCCGAATACAAAAAAGATGTATGGCAGTGTAGGCAACAGTTTTATCGCCGTTGTTGAATTTGGAAAAACAGTGAAAGCACGATCAATCATGACCGGAGGAGCATCAGGAGATTCTTCTTCCCCTCATTTCAAAGATCAAGCTTCGATGTATTGCGAAGGAAACTTCAAAGATGTTCTTTTCTATAAAGAAGATTTACTCATACATGTCGAGAGAAGTTATCAACCTGGAAAATAACTTTTGATTATCTTTTCTGATATGTTCGATCCAATTCTTAAAAACATATCCAGGCATATACACCTGACGGATGAGGAGATAAAGCGTTTTACCAGTGCCCTCAAAGTAAAAAATTTACGTAAGCGCCAATACTTGTTGCAAGCCGGTGATGTCTGCCGTTTTGAGAACTTTGTTTCAAAAGGGTTACTACGCGCTTATACCATAGATGATAAAGGAGCGGAGCATATCCTGATGCTCGCATCTGAGGACTGGTGGATTTCAGATTTGTTTAGTTTTTTGTCTGATACTCCCTCCGCTATGCATATCGACGCACTGGAAGACAGCGAAATCATTTCTATCGAAAAACCAGATCTGGAAAAGTTATACATCGAAATTCCAAAGCTGGAGAGACTTATGCGCCTTTTTATTTCAGAAGGCATTCGTGGCTCAACAACAACGCATTCTGGCTTCAATCAGTCAGTCTGCAGAAGAGCGGTACACTTCGTTTGTTAAAAAATATCCTTCTCTTGAACAACGCATCCCCCAAACACAAATAGCTTCCTATCTGGGTATAACCCCTGAAACTCTAAGTCGTGTGCGAAAGCAATTGACGGGTTCTTGATTTAAGTCAATCCGATTTCTTGTCAAATATCAATGCTATGAATATAGCAGCTGACTGAAATTTGTTTCACTAAAAACAAAAAAATCATGGACACATTAAAACAAAAAATCACAGAGTTAAATCAGCTCGTCCTTTCAGGAAAAACGCTGGATGCCTTTGAAAAATTTTATCATCCCGAAGTGATGATGCAAGAAAACGAAAATGCGCCAACAATTGGAAAAGATGCAAACCGCCAACGCTAGATTGAATTCTTTAACAGCATCACAGAGTTTCGAAGTGCAGAAGTAAAAGGCGTTACAGTAGGAGACAACCTCAGTAGCGTGATCTGGCACTACGACTACGCACACAAAGAATGGGGCTTAAAAAAGTACACCCAGGTATCAGTTCAACATTGGAAGGACGGGCAGATCATTAAAGAACAATTTTTCTACGGTAACTAATTAGGTATGGAAACATTATTGAAAGAAAAGAAAACAGACATCGCGATTTTACTGATGCGATTAGCACTGGGGATTGTCATCTTCGGTCATGGTGCGCAGAAGCTGTTTGGATGGTTTGGCGGGTACGGTCTAGACGGAACCGGCGGATTCTTCGAGGGGCTCGGTTTTCGCCCGGGCAAGCTGTTCGCGGCCGCGGCCGGCGCAGGTGAGTTTGTCAGCGGCTTGCTC
>DASYTA010000031.1:0-7499 GCA_036002745.1 Cyclobacteriaceae bacterium
ACGAACTCTTTATAAAAGATGCAGGCACTTCACTGAATATTCCGGTAATTCCTTCACGTTTGTCAATTTTGACAAAACCTATTAATAAAGAGAGAGGCTCATGTTTTTTCTGTGCACAATGTAACCGTGGTTGTACTGTATATGGTGATTTCTCATCATCATCGGTTTTGGTGAAACCAGCACTAAATACTGGGAATGTTGAAGTGATTGCAAACGCGATGGCACGAGAAGTACTCACCGATGCATCTGGAAAAGCAACAGGGATTTCGTATGTGAGTAAAGACGACATGCAGGAATATGAAGTGAGTGCAAAAGTCGTTGTACTTGCTGCGAGCGCATGCGAATCAGCGAGACTGCTGCTTAATTCAAAATCATCCAATCATCCAAATGGACTAGCCAACTCAAGCAACGTAGTTGGAAAATATTTACATGACTCGACAGGTGCGGGTATGGGCGGAATACTACCCAAACTTGTTGGTCGCAAGCGTTACAATGAAGATGGCGTTGGTGGCTTGCATGTGTATACACCTTGGTGGCTAGACAACAAAAAACTGGATTTTGCACGAGGCTATCACATCGAATATTACGGAGGCATGGGAATGCCCGGCTATGGTTTTGGATTTGGTATGCATAACACCAACGGAAAATATCCTGGTCGCGATGGTAAGCAAAAAGCAGCGGGTGGCTATGGAGCTTCGCTGAAAGACGACTATCGTTATTTCTATGGCGCAACGTTTGGCATGGACGGCCGTGGTGAAGCGATAGCACGAGAAGATAATTACTGTGAAATCGATCCAATCACCGTGGATAAGTTTGGAATTCCCGTTTTGCGATTCCATTATAAATGGAGTGACCAAGAAGTAAAACAAGCAAAACACATGAAGGAAACTTTCCGTGAGATCATTCACAAGATGGGAGGCGTAGTCACATGGGGTGATAAGGATGGTCCTGAAAATGATTACGGTTTACAAGCGCCAGGAAGAATTATCCACGAAGTAGGGACAACACGAATGGGTAGCGATTCGAAAAAATCAGTGCTTAATAAATTCAATCAGGCACACGATTGTAAAAATCTTTTTGTGATGGATGGTGGAGCATTCGTATCGCAAGCGGATAAAAACCCTACATGGACAATTCTTGCCTTAGCAATGCGAGCTTCAGAATATTTGATTGATGAAATGAAGAAACAAAATTTATAGACATAAGTAGAAAAGACATAAGAAATTTTTTTAATACTACTATGGACAGAAGAAAATATTTAAAAACACTTGCAGTCGGAACGGTTGGAACTTTGTCTGCTGCTTCGCTGATTGATTCTTGTAAGCCGGAAGACAAACCAAAAGAAATTGTTGGCACTCCAACTATCGACAGAACTCCGGCTGAGTTGGAGCACTACAACAAGTTGATGGCCGACAAATTCTTTGATGAGCACGAGATGAAAACAATTTCAGTGTTGGTCGACATTATCATTCCAAAAGACGAAGTATCAGGAAGCGCAACAGATGCCAAAGTACCCGACTTTATCGAGTTCATCGTGAAAGACATGCCGAAGCATCAAATCCCTTTGCGCGGAGGATTGAAATGGCTCGATATTCATTGCATGAAAAGATTCAATAATTCTTTCGTGGATTGCAGTTCATCACAGCAAATCGAAATGGTGGATGAGATTGCATTTCCAGAAAAAGCAAAACCAGAAATGCAGCAGGGCGTTGCGTTCTTTAATCTGATACGTGATCTCACAGCAACTGGCTTCTTCACAAGCAAGATGGGCATTGAAGATTTAGGTTACGCTGGCAACAAACCCAATCAATGGGATGGTGTTCCTCAAGATGTACTTGATCAATACGGTTTGAAGTATGATGAACGAACACTTACAGAAAGTGTGAAGTTTGATTAACCATACAATGAATTACAAATTCGATACGCAGTATTTTGCGGTGACTGAAAAGTCAATCCTATTATTACGGAATAGATTTCCGTATCGAGAAATTCTGCCAAAAGATATTGTACGAATTGAATTCACAAAGGGCAGTGATGTAAAGCGTCCCATACCTTCAATCTTATTTGGACTTTCATTTATCCTCATCGCTTTTTACTTACCTACAACAGCCATTTTTGGTAGTCTTTATGGCGAAAGAGTAGCCGCAAACGTAATTGCAGCCCTACTGTCAATGGAATTGTTCTTTCTAAGTTTAGGAATTTATTCGATTCTTCGTGCGCTTCCCATCCATTCCGTTGTAAGACTTTCATTACTAGATGGAGAAATTGAATCTCTTTCTATACGTGAAATAAAAAAAAGGAAAAAAATGGATGGCTTCATTCAAAGCCTTGAAGAAATAATTGATTCAAAGAAAATTTTTAAAATAAATTTATGACAACGCGCAGAAGATTCATTAAGCAAGCGGCGGCAGCTGCGGTCGGGTTCACCATCATTCCCCGGTTCGTCCTTGGTGGTAAAGGCTTCGTCGCACCGAGTGACACCTTATATATAGCGGGAATTGGAGTGGGTGGCAAAGGCACCAGTGATTTGACAGGTTTTGCTAAAAATCCAAAAGCGAAGATTGCTTTTCTATGCGATGTAGACGACCGGCAGGCAGTCGAGTCTGTAAAGAATTTTCCTGATGCTAAGTACTACAAGAGCTTCCGCGAATTGTTTGACAAGGAAGAAAAAAATATTGATGCCGTTTCTGTTTCTACGCCTGACCACACACATGCCGTCATTGCGATGGCAGCGATGAGTCGAAAGAAACATGTGTACGTTCAGAAACCATTGACGCATGATATTTATGAAGCGCGCATGCTCACCGAAGCAGCAAAAAAATATCAAGTAGTTACGCAAATGGGAAATCAATTTGCTTCTGCCGATCATGTGCGCACAGCAAAAGAATGGGTTGACGCTGGTTTGATTGGCAACGTAACGCGTGTACAAACCTGGACCAACAGGCCTGTGTGGCCACAAGGAATTCCAAAACCAACAGGCAAGTTTGAAATACCCAAAGAATTGGATTGGGATTTATGGCTTGGTCCAACTCCCTACATTGATTTCAATCCGGCTTATGTGCCCTTCAACTGGCGCGGGTGGTGGCAATTTGGAACCGGCGCCTTGGGTGACATGGCATGTCACATCATGGACGCGCCTTTTAGAATACTGCCAATTGATTTTCCAACAGAAGTAGAGTGCAGCACAACAACAGCATGGGAAGATTTTTTCAAAGTAGCCAACTATGCCGATGCTTGTCCCTCTTCTTCTATCATTCATTTGAAATTTCCTCGGAAGGATGGGAAAGGCGATATAAAGTTTACCTGGATGGACGGTGGATTATTACCAGAGCGCCCTGAAGAATTATTGCCCGATGAACCGCTGGGCGATAGAAATGGAGGGTACATATTTTTTGGAACGAAAGGAAAACTAATGGGCAATTATTCAACATCTCCCGTTCTCTTGCCAACCAGCAGAATGAAGAAAACGAAATTGCCAAAGCAAACAATTCCTCGAATAGTGGGCGCAGAAAATGGCCATTATACCGAATGGGTTGACGCGTGCCTGGCCGGTTATGGCAAAAAACAATTGAGCTCACCATTCGAATATGCAGGTCCAATGACCGAAGCTGTATTAATGGGCAATCTGGCTGTGAGAAGTTACCAGCTGCAAGTCACTTCTTCTGATGGGAAAAAATCTTATCCTGGAAGGAAAAAACTATTGTGGGATGCCAAGAACATGAAGATCACCAACTTCAATGAGGCCAATGCATTTGTAAAACGTAACTATCGCGAAGGCTGGAGCTTGTAGTTTTATTTCCCTTAACCAAACGCAACTCTGCACGAAACATTTCCCACCTTTTTTTGGTAAAAAAATTACATTGGTAATTAAATACTAAACCTTATAGCCTTCATTGGCTTTCGTTTTTACAATTTTGGGTACACAGAAGGGAGTCAAGAACCGAAAAAGTAATCCCTTTCGTTACCAATTTTAAAAGTGCACAACGATGCTCACCGTCTATCAAATTTCGTTTCTAAATGTGCTGGTGTGTGTATAACTTCATTCTACCACTAAAAGATTTGTAAAATGAGTAACTCGAATAATTTCCTAATTACCGTATTCAGAAAGTATATTTTGTTTCCGGTTTCAACTTTCATGGGAGCAATCTTCTCCACTTTTGTAATTCTTTGTTCATCTACAGCCGCGATCATACTTTTAAGCTTTGGCTACATATTTCTCGTGCTTAATGGCGGTCGGAGAAGAATCATTAATTCGGCAAGTCACAAATGAGATGACCCACAAGTAAGTCTTGTTATCCAAACAAATCAGAACTAAGATAGCGATCTCCCCGATCGCATATAATAAAAACAATTACGCCCGACTCAATTTCACTCGCAATTTTCAAAGCAGCTGAAAGCGCCCCACCACTGCTCATGCCTGCCAGTATCCCCTCTTCTTTAGCTAATCGGCGAGTCATCTCTGTGGCTTCTGCCTCGCTTACATCTATAATTCTGTCAACACGCTCGCGTTCAAAAATCTTCGGTAAAAATTCAGGAGACCATCTGCGTATGCCCGGAATGCTAGATCCATCAGTAGGCTGCGTTCCCACAATCTGGATACTTTTGTTTTGTTCTTTAAGGTAGCGTGATACGCCCATGATTGTGCCCGTTGTACCCATCGCAGAAACGAAATGTGTTATGGTTCCATTGGTATCTTTCCAGATTTCAGGTCCTGTGGTTTTATAATGCGCATTATAATTATCAGAATTGGCAAACTGGTTCAAAATAAAATAGCCTTCCTTTGCAGCCATTTGTTCTGCCAGCTCTCGAGAATATTCAATAGTCTGTTTTTGTGGTGTTAAAATTACTTTAGCCCCGTAGGCCTCCATTGCCAACACGCGTTCACGGGTAGAGTTATCAGGCATCACTAGTGTCATGTTCAGACCCATGATACGTGCAATCATAGCCAACGCGATTCCAGTATTGCCGCTAGTTGCTTCAATTAGTTTATCGCCCCTTTTTATATCTCCACGATCAAGTGCACCTTTAATCATTCCGTAGGCCGCGCGATCTTTCACGCTTCCTCCGGGATTGTCTCCTTCCAGTTTTCCTAAGAGTGTAACTTTTTTATTAACAGGAATATGCTGCAACTCTACAAGTGGAGTGTTGCCGATTAGTTCAGATAATTTCATTAATACACGAGATTTTCAAAGTTGATTTTTACCAGATCGATAGACGACCAGATCGGTCTCTTCCGTATCACCATTATACATCTTTGCCTGGTAATAAATTTTAGAGTGAGGAGGAACACTTCGCGTAAGCCACACGTTGCCTCCAATTACACTATTGTTTCCGATAATCGTTTCACCTCCAAGAATAGTAGCTCCTGCGTAGATCACTACATGATCTTCAATCGTTGGGTGACGTTTTTTCTCCGCATCAGTTTTATCAACGCTAAGCGCACCGAGTGTAACACCTTGATAAATTTTAACATGATTGCCAATGACGGTGGTCTCACCAATTACTACTCCTGTGCCATGATCGATACAAAAATGCTCACCGATTTTTGATCCAGGATGAATATCAATTCCTGTTTTACTGTGTGCATGTTCCGTAATCACTCTTGGAATATCTTCCACACCCAAGCTATGAAGCTCATGTGCAAGACGATAAGCGGCAATAGCATAAAAGCCTGGATAAGTCCGAATCACTTCTGCCTTACTTTTCGCAGCTGGGTCTCCCTGAAACATAGCGATCACATCATGCTCAAGATGTTGATGTATTCTTGGGAGCGACTCAAAAAATTTATTGGCAATCTCTTTGGGATCAATCGATTTTTTTCCTGGCACATTTTTAAGCATTTCTTCAAGCTCACCTTGAAGCACCTTAAGATGTGTTTCAAATTCTTCCAACGTAGAAAATGATTCGTGCGAAAAATCAGGAAAGAGTATCCCTAACAATCTTGTAAAAAAAAGCGACACTTCTGCCGGCGAAGGGCAAGTTGGGCATGCCTGATGAGATTGATAGAGTTTCAGTAAAAACGTTTTGTTCATGATCCTTAAAATGAAATTTGGGGGAATTTGGTTCAGCTACGTTATTAATTAATGAGAATTACTTACACTAAATATTATCTCATTCACGCAGTTGTCATAATAAGGTTCCATAAAGATAGCCTTGCAGGGTGGAAAAATTGGGGTATTTGCAAAAAATTAACAACAATCTAGTTAAATATAAAGAATATGGGCATACTAGACTTCAACCGGTGACTGTTGAAATCATCTGCAAGTATCCAACGTAATTTGATTACTTAGTAATAATGGCGTTCAATTTTGCCCAGATATCGTTTTGAACAGTGAATGGCACCAGGCCTGTGTTCGTAGGTGAATCCCCCATTCGTATCATAACTAAATTCATGCTTGGCACTACATTAATAAGTTGTCCATTCTTTCCCATCGCAGCAAACATGTCGGAAGGTGCGTTGGGAGTTAATGGTCCGTTGTTAGAAACCTGCGATCCTGGTGTCATGTATGAATTTTTTCCATTGAGCCAGGTGAGGTACCCATACGATGGATTCAAATTTTGAGATGACGTTGTCATCAAATCAAAATACGACGAAGGTATTATTGTAGTTCCGTTCCATACACCTTTGTTCAGCAACAACAATCCAAAGCGAGCCATTGATCGAGGTGTACTAACGAATACATTATTGTAACCGGTCTTCTGAAAGCTGCCATCCATTCCTACTTTACTTAGTATTTGATCATTCAAATAATTCGTTAGCGATTGACCAGTACCTGCTGCAATCACACCATCAAGCAAAGTATAAGGACCCGTGTGATAAGCCCAGCGTGTACTTGGATCAGCTTTGTAAATAAGACACGAAGGATCGGTACAATCATTATCACCCGTTACGCCTCCATTATAATCATCAAGTCCGGTCGACATTGTAAGTTGGTGTCGCACGGTAATTTTACTTTCCTGTGTAGATGTAAGACTCGTCCAACCTGTACCTAGATAATCCGATGTCTTTGCATCAAAATTTATTTTGCCGTTCGCGTTGGCAATTCCTACCAAAGCTGATGTGAGTGTTTTACCAGCCGATGCCCAATACCACGAGCTTGATACCGTGAAGGCAGCACTAGTATTAAGTTGAGCGCCATTATATTGTTCAATAACAATCTTGCCATCTTTTAACACAATGAACGCGCGCGTGTTGCTATTGACAAGGTAAGTCTGGAGATCCGGGATGGCCGACTCATTCCAACCTAAGCTTGCAGGGGTCACAGTCTCCCAAGTGCTGGAACCTGATGGAGGAAAATAAAGTGAGGTGCTTGGAGCTGGATCACTTTTCTTGCTACACGCAACAGCTATAAGAATATAGATGAAGCTAAATCGTAACGCTTTAATCATTTTGTGAAATTAAGGTTGAATGACAACTAAGACATATCTAATATAGAAAGGTTTAACTTCCCATCGTATAAGCCAGTTTCATATATCGCTTTACTTCATCATTGATATCT
>DASYTA010000032.1:0-8770 GCA_036002745.1 Cyclobacteriaceae bacterium
AGCCCTAAGTAACGGAAGCTCTGACCGGCCCAACTGGACCAGCTCTTCGTCAGTCGTCATAGTTCTGACGGAACTGTCGGAGTACCAGAGTATCCCTGATGAAACAATTTTGGTCAGCAAGGGTTGCAAAGACATCCTGAAATCCCTGATAGCATAGCTAAATTTCTTATCTGTTTTGCAGGAACAAAAGACAAAAGTGTATAAAATCAATAACGGGGTTGTGGACTTAAGCATATGCTGTTTATGATAAGATGTAGCAGGCTTGCAATTCCATAACCATTGGTGTTTATCTTAGCCATTCAATCTACAGGTTCTTTAAACGTTAAAATCCAACAATCATTTTCTAATGGTAGAGTATTTTTGTCTCACCTGAGTTCAACAGAACCGCCTAATCAAAGTCAATGCACGTACGTCTCCGCTTCCACATCAAACAAATGCCATTTATTTTCCGAACACAATTTTAAAAGAACCGAACCTGGATCGTCAGAAAACAGCACATCAACCAATACAAATTTATCAATTACCTCCTCCGAACCGTAATAGAATTCAATAATTGAATCTCCTGATCGAACAGTCAGTACGTCTCTTTTATCACTAATTATATCTGGAAAAACTGCCGAAACTTTTTCGCGTAAATATTCATTTGTTCCGAAAAGAAGAATTAAATCCTTCGCCAAGAGATTGACTTTAACCTTTGAGTTAACCAAGAAAAACAGCTTGCCAGATTTCATTCCTTTGTTCTTCGTTTAAATTCCATGCGATCGGATGAGGAACACAATAAAAATTACATCCCCATAACACTCCACGATAACCAACCTGTCCTTTACCTTTTAGTTTTACCGTTTCACAGCTGCCATTCATCTCCTTTTTCAAATATCTCATATTCGAATTGCCTAAAGACAATATAGAAGGTGGCTGAATCCAACCCACAAAATCCTTTAATAAAGGAATCCCTTCTTTAAAATCGGCCGATGTCAAACTAGAAATATTCGGACTCCGAAACAAACATAGGTTTGTATAGTTAAACTCCGCCTCCTCAACCGAAATTTTCAAATAGTTCTTGATCAAATTCTGTGATCTATTCAAAAACGGATAATATCCCTCTTTGTAATCGACTTTAAACTCTTCAATGGTAGGCATTGTCAACTTACTTTCATAAGAGATATTGTCAGCACTACTGCCTCCGCCCCAATTTATACCCATAATTACTGGCTTGCCAAGATTAATAGGAGTTGCACAAAGCGAGAACCCCAAAAGAAGTTTTTTTTGATCAAATCCCTTAACGGCTTTTTTAACGAGTTCGTTAAACTTAATGTTTGGATTCATCGTTTGAAATTCTATATATAGAACATTGTCCATCTATTAAAAGAAAAAAACTCTTAAAAAAGCCGTTAAACACAAAATAATTTTCAATGTTTTTTTGCCCTTTTTTGCAATCTCTTCTGCTCTCCTATCTTACCTATAATTAAATTATCTACTATTTTGGGCAAAGATGTGTCCCATGGGAACATTCTATTATTTAACCATTTGTCGGCCGAATCTTTAAACCTTTTGTCGACAATTACTTGTTTAACCAGATTCAAATGAATCTCTCTAAATAATTCAAATTCTTTCCAGTACCCTGGAGAACGAGCAGCTCCGAAAATAAACCTAAAAGTATATTCATTGTCAATAGGTGCAATGATATTTGGTAGGTAATGAGCCAGTATTTTCGAGTTTGCAACAATTTTTTTTGATGACTTCATTAATTTCAAGTCAATAAATACTTTCTCAAGAAGATTAAATTCATCTTCGTCAATGTCGTCAATATTTTTCGCACTCAACGCTTGAATCGCCGTAAAATTATCGGCAAGACTATCTGAAAAAATATCGAAATCATTCATCTGCGGACCACCTCCCATCCTATGCATCCCCCAGGAAACCAATAGTGCATAAACCATTTCAGCTTTCTCACTCTGCGACGCGTTCAGTGCCCTTTTATGAAAATGCAGGCTTGGACCTGAAAAAGTCTTTTTATCATAATAACAGCGGTGGTAAATTTCACAATTTTCTATGAGATCTTTTGACAAAAGTTCCCATTCAATATTTCTATTCATGTAGTATTTTAAAGTACACCCAAATCACAATAGCCATTTATGTTGACTTAGGTGCTAAGCGAAATAAGGCGCCTTCTTCCGTTGTAATCTTCACATTTGTGACCTACTAATTCCCAATATAGTTTTCTAATTCAGAAAAGGTTGGTGAATTCACAAAGCACAATTCCAACTGTCTAATATACTATAGGTAAAGGATAATTGATTTCATTTTTATGCAATTTACAAGCAAATCATTACGTTATTGTCATTTAAGCCACTTAATATCTAATTGGATCTAAGTCGAACCCAAAATCTAACCTCGCAACATTGGCAATGTAATAGATGTAAATTATTGAAATGCCAGAATTGTCACAAAAACAGAAATTATTCAGAGACTTCCTGATAAATAAATTGGGTTTTATTAATGATGATTTTCTATCAAAATATGTTGACTACTTAGAGGTAGTTTCACCACGTTTTAAATTTTTAGGCGCCCAGCCAAAAATATGGGATGAAGGCCTAAAGCAATTTAGGCCTGCAGTAGAAAATAACTATAACACTTATATAGAAACCGAAAATTATTTTATCCCAGAAAAATTCAATTCTATCGATTTGCTGATGACAGAAGTGAAAATAAAGAAAGAAAATAAAATTAAAAATGTATATAATCCCAATGACTACATCTCGGCGACAGATATTTCTAACTTCACATACTGTCCTATAAGTTATGCAATTGCAAAAACATATGCACTCGAAAAATTGGAGTCTGCTCAAATAGGGACCCTCGAACATGAGAAAAAACGACTATTGGACTATATAAGTACGCCTGTAAAAGACCGCAAATTTACTGCAGAAGAAGAATTTGTAGAATATGGCAATAATCCTTTCTTAGATGAGAGTAATAAATATTTCTTCGAAGACCTTAAAAACTCAGAGATCATATATTCCGGTCACGATAAAAATAGCACTGATAAAAAATACTTTAAAAGTTCAAAAGGGAAGTTTGTAGGCCAGCCAGACTATATTTTTCGAAACAAAATTAACAATTTCAATTTTGTAGTTGAAGAAAAATATCAATTCGTTCCAAAAGACCCTTCATCTTTTTACCATAACAACTACACAGAAGAAGAAGAAACCAAGATCCAGAACAAAAGAAATAGCAACACATTTTTTGAAAATCATAAAAATCAATTAAAGTCATATATATTCGGACTAAATGATCAAAATTTTAAGTACGGATACTTAGTATATTGGAAATATGAAATGGAAGGCGGTTGCCAAAATGTAATTTCTTGCAAGGTTTTAAAAATTACAAATAGCGACGAAAATCGAAACAGTTTAGTCGCCAAGTGGGAAGAGTTAAGAATAACAAAAACTAATAAAGGAGGAGAATTCCTTTTGGAAAACCGAAATCCCGCCAAGTGTGCAAACTGTGTCACAAACATTCTTTGCGGACATAAAACTGGTCGATTCAAGTCGTACTCGATACCTTATTCTACCAACTTTCTTAAAGTTTACTACGCTGAATTCCCGAAGGATTTAAAGAAAAATTCGGACGATTCATAAATTTTAGCCCCGATATAAAAATATCATGACCTCAACTATTCCGTTGAGCCACAACTAATTCATTTTCGGCCGCTAGTTGATACCAGTATACTTCAGTATTGTAACTTTTTCTCACTACATCAGTTCCATGATAAAAAAGTCCCACATTATACTGAGCGTCCCGATGGCCCAGTTTAGCCGACTTTAAATATCACTTAAAAGCCTGTTTCAAGTCCTTTTTAACCCCATATCCAAAGTCAAAACAGGTCGCCAAATAAAACATAGAACGTACATGCCCTAGTGAGGCGGCAGCAGTCCAGTAACTATAACTTTTTTTACCCGGCTTTGCGTTTTTGAATCTGCTCCATAAGCAACCTCATAAGCCAGTGCAAACAATTGTTTTGGTGTCATATTTTTCATTTCTGTTCACAGTGTACATTTCTAATATATCTCTCTTAAAATCTGATACATCAATTGAAGCTTCCCACCCTTTTGCAAAAGTGATGGATAAACGGCGTTGATAAATTTATTGATCTCGATATTGTTAATCCTCCTGCTAAGCCCGTTAAGAGAAATCACCCAGGGAAAATAAAAAGCATTCGGTTCAAGATAAGAACTGGAAATCGATAAGCAATCCCCAGCCTCATTAGCCAACATCACGCTTGTCCAGTTGGTCGTCGTACTATACATTTCCTTGCTATTTAATATCCGGTTCAGCCGTTCACGTTGAAGGTACCGGATGGAATCAACCAGATTCGTTAGTCTGGTGAAGTCAATATTGTTCCGATTGAGATTAAACCCATTTTTTTCGTTATCCTTTTTTAGTTCTATGGCATGCTGAAATTTCAGGATTCCTTTTCGACAGGCAGCATAGTCCGTTTCCGTGAACTGCAGATCGGTCACCTGCACATCATTTAAAGAATCAAATAAACCCGGAATTTTGGTAACGAAAGAGGATACCAGCCTTGAATCGATTACTTCCTCGTAGTCCGGTAATTCATTTTTATGTTTAGACCCCCGGGCATCGATTTCCGCACTTTCAAAATTGCCATCGGTATTTGTATATTTTAGCTTATCGGAGTAGCTATGAAAACAGCCTACGCTGCCTCTGTCAAAAGACAGACTTCGAATTTCCTGGCTGCAAAATGAATTGATTAGTCCAGACTTTGAAGCTTTGGATTGAAGACTACCGAGCGAATCATAGTAGAATAAAGAATCCGCTGTCTCACCTATTATTTGATTTTGCTTATAAACAGAATACAGGGCATCCTCATTGGGGAATTTAAAAAGAAATTCCCATTTGCCTGAGAAATAGGGTTTATAATAAACCGAATTGTTTAATATTCCAAAGTAACCAAATCCGGTACTCCCAAACCAGTTGGGCTCTGCCTGGTCTAATCCGTCTTTATCCAGGTCCTGCGAAACCTGCACATTGTCTGTCCCGAGCCAGGTCAGCATTTTTGAACTAATAACAAAAAGAGATCCGTTTTTGCACTGGACATCATAGATCCTGGAATAACCGGGCATGGAAAAGATCTTCTTGAAATCGAGATCCGAACGGATAAATGAGCCGTCTTTCCCCCTGAAAAACAGGGCTGAATTTTCCGGATCCGTATAAAAATCAGTGTATTCAGGTAAAGGTTTCCAGTCCACAGAATCCCGCAGGCTATAAAAAACCATTTCTTCCTGCATGACGAGGAAGTAATTTTTAAAAATGGCTACTTTGTTAAATTCAGGCCGCGAACCCTGGTTCGTTTTCCTGTACTTCTTCTGATCCAGCGGTGTGGGCAGCAGTGTCCAGGTCGTGCAGTTATCCTTGGTATAGGCCAGCATATCCCAACGGGATCCGATGATGCCTTCCTTGCGGGAATTAAAAAATATATGCGAAAACCGTTGGTTAATTTCCGGAATATTCCGCTTTTCCCAATGGTATCCAAAATCGCTTGTGTAAGCCATCCCGCTTCCGGCAACACTTAACCAAGCCTCCCCGTTTTCCAATCCGATGGCATCGTCCACCGGACCGGACTGTCCAAAATCCACCCTTTGCCAGGTGTTGCCCTGATTGGCTGTATGATAGATGAGATTGTTACTGCCGGCAGAATAACCACTTCCCGCAGCAAATCCGGTATCCTGACTGAAAAAAACGGTCCTTTCAATCGTCGGATCCCATGCGCTTCTTATGTCTTTGTCAACCCGTCTAAACGGAACTTTAAAATTATTGGTATAAGCGATATCACCCACCCTCGAACTCAAAATCAGGTTTCCCTGATTCGTGACAGAAAGATTTATCATGGTAGAACTGAAATGCACAGGAAGGTCCTGCGCAGGCAAACGGACTGACCAGATTAAGCCAACACCTATAATTACTAAATTTCTAAGTTTGGATACCATTTTCACTGTCAAAGGGATTCTGTTACCAGATTCAAAATACAGCGAATTACATAAGGTGAGTCAAAAATCCCGTTTCTTGACGCATTCGACAACTCTTCTAAGGGTAAACCCTTACCCACCAATACGCTTATTAATTTGGACACTCCAGCATTTAAGATTAAAGCATATCTCGAGTATTAATATTTTTACAATATTAATACGCTTTAACTTTAATGGGATGAAATTCTTTCTAGCCTAATCGTGAAACTGTTAGGTATTTAAGTATATACAGAAATATGTTTTCTTTGTTAACCGATAAGTGAAATAAAAGCATCTAATACCCTAAATTAAAAACCAAATCAAAGTGCTTTAACAAAAATAAAATGAATTGTAACGAATATAAGCCTCACGAATTAGGGCCTCTTGGAAAAAACATAAAGACCATAATTCTCCAATCAACAGACTTTATTGTTTTTTTAGATGAAGATGAAACAATCGAATGGTCTACTGAAGATGATTATTCAGGTTTTCACACCGCGTTTGGTAGTGTGCAAAATAGGATTTCGCATTGGGAGTCGCTATGTAATAAATTATTTTCAAAAAAAGAGGCTTATGATTATAAGGCTGTCCTAGCGGAAGGCTATGCCAGAATACTTGATGATAAAGATATAAATCTTGCAAATGACGTATTGGATTTAACTATTTATAGAATTAAAAAACATGGAAAAGAAATCTTAAAACAGTATTATATTTTGTCTTGTTTCATTTGTACTTTGCTTGTAATATCAGCTATTGCAATTGTAATCATTCAAAAAAAAGAGTGTTTGATGTTAATCAATGAAGATAACTTTCAGATACTATTAACATCCCTATTTGGAGGAATTGGTGCATTTGTATTCGCTACTTTAAGGTTAACCAAATATGAACCAGAACTGACTGTTCCAGTGAAAATATATATCATTGATGGCATGCTTAGAGTATTTTATGGGATAATTGCTGGAATGATTGTAGCAATTGGTATTAAATCTAATTTAGTTTTAGGGATTATTAATCAAGTAAAAGTTCCTTCAATTTATTTAACAGTATTTATCGGACTAATTGCCGGAGCAAGTGAGTTTATTATTCCAAACTTGATAAAACAAGTAGAATCGAAATCTTCAATTAAATAGTTACTTAATTAAGCTTCAGAAAAAATATTGTTGCCAGTCCCTCTCTCTACCTCGGCTTATCGGTCCGGACACTTAGGCCCCTCCATCAGGCGGCGGACTTCTACCGAAATTTATCTAATTCAATCAATCCCGATCTCGAAAAATCCGTTGTCTAAACCAAAAGTTGATTTTTTTAAAGACGGATTACATAAAAAGATTGCAGTTGGCGCCCGGCGGAATCGGCAACATGGACCGAAAATATTACTTTATTTTCTTACGGGGAAAAATGTGAGCTTGAATATATCCGACTTCAATGCTTGGATCATTAGCATAATTCGTTCTCGCGTACGACACAATAGTCGGAATATCAATTTGACCTAGGTCTTCGATACTTTTAATTCCCAGAGAATCGTTCGCCCGCTGAAACGCGCTTTTATAAAATTTCATTTCATATTCACTTAAAGGACCTCCTTTCTTTACTATGCAAACGGCTATTAATTTACCAAAAACGTAATGGCCAAAACTTTGGCCTTCATAAACTCTTTTATCCCATGGCAATGATGCATCTTCAACTGCTGCATAAAAAGCCGTATTCAGATCCTCAATAGCATCGTCAAATTTCGCCAAATTCGCATAGGCTTCTCCTGAATGATATTTATACATAAAATAAAGGGAATTATGGTTAAAAGCATCGGTAGCCTCTTTGGCAATCAGACCGTAATTGTTACATTGCTTATATATATCGTCAAAAACCACATTAAATATTTCATAGGGTTCAAACTTTAATTTATAGGCCTTTGGGATTGCTTTTTTTGCTAGTGATAAAGGCTCCTTGTAATATTTAAGTTCCGGGCGAATATTTTTTTTGTCCAATTTGTCAGTGACATCTGAGGCTTCGAGCTGAATAAGCATTTCATAAGCTTCAAAATTATCAGGATAATATTTCAATGCCTGAGTTAGATAATCATTTGCCTGTTTATAAGATTCGCCAAATTTTAACTCCCCGGTTTGTCCTGTAGATAATCGAACTTCCATCTGCTCGGCTGGAGTGTAATTTTCAGCCAATTTTGATAACAAGAAACTCTTAGCAATAGGATCTTTTTCTTCTGATATTTTACTAAGATAAATTTCCAGCGCCTCCTTCTTATGCAGAATTATCAAAAGCGAATCTGCTTCGTAGAGATCTTCTTCGGCACGATCCCGGTAGAGTTCCTGAAAATCATAGATATTTTTCAATATCGGTATCGATGTATTAAGGCCAGCGTTGATGAGGGTAGCGGGATGTTCTTCGTTCTTTGATGTCGTTCCTTCAACGACAGTTTCGCTCTTATTTTGGCGGACTGAGAAATCTGCTTTATTTTGTTCAAGCAATAAATTGATCTTTGATAAATTATTGCTGAAAGATTTGATATCGTCACGTTGTGACTGTTCCAAATTTTCTAGATTTTCCACAGTTGACTTCAAATATCTGATCAACGAATCCTGCGCAAGAATGATTTGATTCAGATCGTTGTGACCGAGTAAGGCTTGTGCTTGGCGCTGAAGTATATTTCTGATTCCTGGATGGCTGGAGATAAATTTGTTATCGGAAATTCTTATGACAGAATCTGCTGTTTGGTTTAAGAGATAATA
>DASYTA010000033.1:0-8976 GCA_036002745.1 Cyclobacteriaceae bacterium
ACGTTTCAAAGGTGCTTGTTTGCCATGGCACACTTGCATAAATCCACCACTAACTCCTCTAAGCGTATGTTCCTTTGAAACAACAGCTATCCAATACTTTTGCGCTTTCATAGTTTGCTTGCAGTTTTGATTTGTTGTTGCATATCGGTAGGTAAAGCATCAGCAATTTTCTGTGCTACAATTTTTACCCACAGAAAACTTAGAATTCCTTTTACAGTAATTGTATTTGTTATTTTAAGGCCTTGAGGCGTTTCTTCAAATAGATGTTCGTCGTACATTTTTGCCAATGGAAATTTAGTTACATCAAGAAACATTTTGTTTTCAACGGTTTCCAGGAGCTCCACTTTTACATTTGGCCCACCTTTGGGTCGTAACATAAAATAATTACCCTTTTCAAATTTGCCTTCCAGCTTGGCGTATTCTATACCTTCATCCCAAGTATGCCATTGATTTACATTAGCAAACAGTTTCCAGATTTGTTCTTTCGTTACTTCTTTGGTAACAATGGAGTGCGATTTAGTCCACATAAATAGTTGAGTTAGGTGTTTTGTTTGTTTTAATATGTACAAATATAATATGTATACATATTATGTAACAAGCCTTCTTGAAAATATTTTTGGTATCAGGTTTTATCCCAAATCTCCATTTTAAAGGCCTTCCTTCACTTTTAATGATTTACCTACATGGAGTTTTACATACGGTAACTGGGATTTACCTTTGAGGATAAGACACCATTATGCTCCCTTTCCTAAAAAACAAAAGTTTCGCCATCGACTTGGGCAATAACAATACATTGCTAACCGATGAAAATCAAATTCTGCTTTCACAACCTTCGTTTATCGCATTTGAAGGGGAGAGACGATCAGTGAAAGCGATCGGTGATGAAGCCTTCAGCATGTATGAGAAGAGCAACGATTTATTAAAAACCGTAAAACCACTCCAATGGGGAGTGATTGCCGATTACGATTCTGCAGCGGCCATGATCAATAAAATGGTGAGACAAGTGCACAAGCAAAACTTATTCAATAGTTTCGATCATATTATTTCAGGAGTTCCTTATTATGCTACGGAGGTAGAGAGGAGGGCACTTCGCGATGTACTCGACCAATTCAATTCTAAAAAAAGACAATTAATTGTAGAACCATTGGCAGCAGCAGTTGGCATGAATTTGAATATTCGCGAGCCTGAAGGAAAAATGGTAATCGATATTGGAGGTGGCATTACAGAGATCGTGATTATTTCACTCTCGGGTGTTGCTGTTTTTCAATCGGTAAAAGTTGCAGGCGATTCTTTTACGATGGATATTCAGGATCACTTCCGTAGGATTCATAATCTTTCCATCGGCTGGAAAACTGCTGAGCAAATTAAAATCCAGGTCGGAGCAGCAACTTCTAGTGTTAAGAATCCGCCTTCGCCCATAATCGCAAAAGGAAAAGATATTATGGAGGGAATACCAACGACGCGGGAAGTAGATCACTCCGAGGTGGCATTCATCTTGAACAAGTCAATTAAGTCGATTGAGGAAAGTATTATCCAAACCCTTGAGGTTTGCCCGCCAGAGTTGTCGGCTGATATTTACCAAAATGGAATTCATCTTACGGGCGGAAGCGCCTTACTTCGCGGCTTGAAGGAACGATTGCAACAAAGCATTCAATTGCCAGTGCACTTGGATGAAGAGCCATTACTATCTGTCAGCAAAGGAATCTCTCGTGTTTTGCGCGAGCCTAAAAAATATCAATCGGTCTTGTTGGATTAAACACTCACCATTTCTGCTTCAGCTGCTTTCGCTAATTTTTGTTGCAAGTCAAATGGCACGGGCGCAAAGTCCGCGAAGCGTTGCCTGAAGTTAGCCCTGCCTTGAGAAAGTGATCGTAGTGTTGTAGAATATTTGTCTAACTCGGCCAGTGGCACGCGCGCTTTGATGACTTGATTATTTCCGTTGGTATCAATGCCCATGATCAACGCCCGGCGTGTCTGCAAGTCGCCCATGACATCGCCCATGATTTCTTCTGGCACCATGATCTCCAAATCATAGATAGGCTCGAGTAATTGTGGCTCCGCCTTCAGGAACGCATCTTTGAACGCCATCATGCCAGCGATCTTAAATGAAATGTCATTGGAATCAACCGGGTGCATTTTGCCATCGTGCACCATCACACGCACATCGCGCACGTACGAACCAGTGATTGGCCCTTCTTCCATTTTTTCCATTACTCCTTTTAATATGGAGGGGATGAAACGCGCATCGATAACACCACCCACGATACAATTATAGAAAGCGAGTTTCCCGCCCCATTCCAAGTCAATGATTTCTTTTCCTCGAATGCTGAACTCCGTGGGCTCTGGCATTCCTTCATAATAAGGTTCGATCTTCATGTATACTTCACCGAACTGTCCTGCACCACCCGATTGTTTTTTGTGACGATAATTCGAGATCATTGGTTTGCGAATAGTTTCGCGATAAGAAATTCTTGGCGCTACGAAATCAACATGAAGTTTATAAACATTTTCTAAAAACCATCTGCAGACGGTCAAATGCAATTCTCCTTGCGCAGACAAAATTAATTGCTTCAATTCTTTGGAGAAGGCGACTTCTAAGGTTGGGTCTTCCTGGTGAATTTTATTTAATACTTCTCCGATTTTTTCATCGTCGTTTTTACTTTGAGCAATAACAGCAACTTTGATTCTAGGTTCAGGGAATTCGATCGGTTCGATGGTTACATCGAAATTCTTTGCATGCAAAGTCTGATTAGTGTAAGTGTCTTTCAACTTCAATGTTGCCCCAATGTCTCCGGCTACCAATTTATCGACTGGATTTCTTGTTTTTCCATCCATAATAAAGAGTTGATGGAATCGCTCTTGTGCTCCGGTTTGGCTGTTGATCAATTCGGAAGTGCAAGTCACTTCTCCTGAGATCACTTTGAAGAAAGACAACTTACCGAGATTGGGTTCAATGTGTGTTTTGAAAATAAAAAGCACCGCAGGTTGTGTTTTATCGAATGCGAGTTCTTTCCCCGAAGTGATTTTTTCTGGTTTAGCTTCAAGCGGACTGGGAGCAACGTTATCGATGAAGCCCATCATGCGGCCAGTGCCCATATTTTTCTTCGCCGATATGACGAACACAGGAAATACATCGTGATGGATCATCCCCAATTTTAACCCTTCACGCAATTCGTCTTCATCCAACGTTCCTTTCTCAAAATATTTTTCCATCAACTTCTCATCATTCTCGGCTGCTTTCTCAACGAGCTCATTGTGCAGCCAATTTGCTTTTTCTTCTTCTGATTTTGGAATTGACAATTTTTCAGGTTTACCACCCGTTGCCGGAAATTTATACATCACCATTTTCAGCAAGTCGATGATGCTATTAAAACTTTCACCCTGATTGACAGGATACTGCATTTGCGTCACAGCGTTGCCATAATGTTCTTTTAAAGAAGAAAGAGCAGATTCAAAATCAGCTTTAGGATGATCGATTTGGTTGACCGCAAAGATCACTGGCTTTTCAAATTGATTAATGTAATTCCAGATTAGATCGGTGCCTACCTCAGCTCCATGTTGTGCATTGATTGCAACGACACACGTATCAGCAACTCGAAGAGAAGAGATCATTTCACCGGCAAAGTCATCAAAGCCTGGCGTATCGATGATGTTGATTTTATAATCGCGCCATTCGGTGTGCAGCACTGTCGCAAAAACAGAATTGCCACGCTCTTGTTCGATTTCGTGGCAATCACTTATTGTATTTTTCCCTTCGATGGTGCCTCTGCGGTGGATGATGCCGGCTTCGAAGAGCATGTCTTCAGCCATCAGGGTTTTGCCGGATTTGGGTGCACCCAGCAGCACGATGTTTTTGATGTGTTTGTCGTCATAGATTTTCATAGGAGTACTGTTTTGAGGTTAACAATAAAGTTGTTCAACTCATTTGTCACTCCCTGGAATACTGCGGACTGCAAAATTTTGCTGGAAGTGTAGCCTTTGCCAGCTCGATGAATTGGTAAATGAATGTAAATTAAAAAGTTGAAAATTGGAAGGAGTATGATCATTCTTTTTTGATAGGTATTTTGTAGGTTTGAAAGATTCAAAATTCGATGAAACTTCTTCACCCTTCTTCCTGGAAAGATTACGAACTCGTTGACTCTGGAGACGGCGAAAAGCTCGAACGCTTTGGAAAATATATTCTAATTCGTCCTGAGCCTCAAGCCATCTGGCAAAAATCGAAACCTGAAAATGAGTGGGACAAACTAGCACATGCTTCTTTCAGGCGTGAGCAAAAAGATCATTTTCGTTTCGGGGATGATGTGAAAGGCGGCTGGAAAAAAAATCAATCGATGCCTGATAGTTGGAATGTGAATTATCAATACAAAGATTTGAATCTAACACTGCGATTAGCTTTGACAAGCTTCGGCCATGTTGGAATTTTTCCGGAGCAAGGTGAAAACTGGAATTTTATTTTTGATACCGTCTCATCATGGAAAAAAGGTAATCGGGTTTTGAATTTGTTCGCTTATACCGGTGCAGCCTCAGTGGTGGCGCGCGCTGCTGGTGCAGACGTAACTCATTGCGATGCATCACGCCCGGGTCTAAATTGGGCAAATCAGAATATGCAGCTTAATCAACTAGACAACATTCGTTGGGTGTATGAAGACGCACTTAAGTTTGTGAAGCGCGAGGCTAAGCGTGGAAACAAATACCACGGCATTATAATGGATCCGCCTCCTTATGGTCGCGGACCGGAAGGAGAGAAGTGGACGTTGCAAGAGAAACTGGATGAATTGATTTCTTTAAGCCAACAATTACTAGAGGAAAAAAATAATTTTTTTATCCTCTCAATGTATGCCGTTGGACTGTCGGCAACTATTGGATTGAATGTTGTGAAGTCGCATTTTAAAAATGTTGATGCAGAATTCGGTGAATTCTTTCTAAAATCACCTAACTCGATTGATCTGCCGATGGGCACATTCGTGCGGTTCAAACAATAATTCGGCAATTTGTCTGGCGATTTGAATTAATTCACTATTTGATAATGCCCTGATTTCATTCTTGACCTGAAAAAAATTACTTTCGCATTCATCAAAACTAACCCACGATTTATGAAAAAATTATTCCTGCCCTTGGTTGCTTTGCTATTGTGCAACTTTAATATCGCCGAGACACCACTAACAGACCAAGAAAGAAAATTCGCTCTAGACCATCTGGCTCAATCAAAAGAAAAATTTTTGAGCGCAATTAAAGGCCTTAGCAAAGAGCAATTGAATTTTAAGAGTAGTCCTGAATCCTGGTCGGTGGCGGAATGTGCTGAGCATATTGCTACGACGGAAAGTAGCCTTTTTGGAGCAGTAGAAGGTGCGCTAAAAAACCCAATTGATGCTTCAAAGCGGAGCGAGCTAAAGATGTCAGATGATGAAGTCTTAAAAATGATTACCGACCGCTCGCATAAAGTGAAAACAAATGAGAAGTTCGTGCCTTCTGGCAAGTATGGAGATATTGATGGTATTACCAAAGAGTTTACCGCAAAACGAGATGCGCATATTGAATTCGTAAAAAGCACAAAAGAAGATTTTCGCGATCGCGTGGTAACTTTTCCGTACGCATCTTTCGATTCTTATCAGGTGATTGTTTTCATGTCAGGGCATACACTTCGTCATACGGCTCAAATTGAAGAAGTAAAAGCCAATGCAGCCTTTCCTAAAAAATAAGTTGAATCAACTAAATGCAAAAGGCCTCAACATGAGGCCTTTTTATTTTTCATAAAGAAGATTTCAATGCTTCTTAATGTCTCTTTTCACGGGCTTGGTTACAGAAGCTTTTCCATAGGTGGGGCAATAATGGCCACCACAGCTTACAAGAAAGGCCAGCAGCACCCCCAGCATCGTGATTTTTTTTAAATGCATCACTAACTTGTTCATTGGGTTGGTTTTTGTGTGAAATGACTAGGTTTTTTGGTTTTTATGTGCTGGTTGAATACGATTCAATTTAGGGAGGTAAATTGTAAATGCAAGAGTTCGAAAAGAATTTTGCTCAAATCTAAAGTTTGCTCATATTTGCAGCCCAGTTTTACAAAATGCCTAAGTGGCGGAACTGGTAGACGCGCACGACTCAAAATCGTGTACCGTAAGGTGTGCCGGTTCGATTCCGGCCTTGGGTACAAAAGCCCTGACGTTTCTGTCAGGGCTTTTTTAATTCTCAAAACTTTGAAATCGCACCCATTTATTAGAACCGGGCATGGAAAAGGTCAATAGGAAATGAAAGTCAACCAGTATTTTCGATATTTATCAGACATTTTCAATTCAAGTCAAAACGATTATGACACGATTATTTAAAGTCAGCGTCCTCTTCATTTTTACCATCACCAACTATGTGATGGCCCAAAATCCTTTCATTCGCGATCAGTTTTCGGCTGATCCGTCTGCGCGAGTATTTGATGACAGAGTTTATGTTTATCCATCTCATGATATTCTTGCCAAGGAGGGGAAAGGACGCGTCGGATGGTTCTGCATGGAAGACTATCACGTTTTTTCATCGGAGAATCTCACAGACTGGACTGATCACGGTGTGATTGTTAAGCAAAACGAAGTGCCGTGGGTTAAAAAAAATAGTTATGCCATGTGGGCACCGGACTGTATTTATAAAAATGGAAAATATTATTTCTACTTCCCTGCTACGCCAGCCGATACTACGGGCAAAAAAAGATTTACCATCGGTGTAGCGGTGTCTGATAATCCTACGGGGCCTTTTACACCACAAGCAGAGGCCATCAAAAATGTTCGCGGTATAGACCCAAACGTATTCATTGATAAAGACGGACAGTCTTATCTCTATTGGTCTCAACAAAATATTTATGGCGCGAAGTTGAAGAACGATATGCTTGAGTTGGCAATGGAACCCAAAACACTTGGCGAGCTTCCCACTAAAGGACTTAAGGAAGGACCATTCATGTTCGAACGAAATGGAATTTATTATTTAACCTATCCGCACGTAGAAAATAAAATTGAAAGACTGGAATATGCGACCGGCGACAATCCGTTAGGACCATTCAAGTTCGCCGGAGTGATCATGGACGAATCGCCAATAGGTTGTTGGACCAACCATCACTCGATAATTCAAATCAAAAATCAATGGTTCTTATTTTATCATCACAACGATTATTCTCCCAAATTCGATAAAGCCAGATCTGTGAGGATTGATAGTTTATTTTTTAATCCAGATGGTTCGATTAAAAAAGTAACACCAACTTTTCGCGGTGTTGGTATTACCGATGGACGTCAAAACATACAACTTGACAGATATACTCAAATAGATGACAAGGGCGCATCCATTGCGTTTGTTGATTCACTCCACACTTTTTTAGGATGGAAGACAGTTTTGAAAGCTCCTGGGGCGTGGGTGAAGTACAATGCTGTCGATTTGGGTAAGGGGCTTATCAAGAAAATTTCTGTAAGGGCGATATCCAATGGAGGTATTTTACAAGTACGCACCGACGGTTTAAATGGAACAGTAGTAGCCGAGATGAAAATCCCTGCTAGTAAAGACTGGACTGTTACTAAGGCCACACTATTAAAAGTAAAATCAGGAGTTCGTAATATAGTGGTTGTATTAAAAGGTTCAGGTCGTATTGAAGTGAACTGGATCAGTTTTGAGTAAGATTGTAAAAATGATTTTTCAAAAAATTAATGTTTTTCTAACATGAAGAAATCGATGAAAATATTCTTGATCGTCATCTCCATTTTTTGTTTCTCTTATTCAAGAGCAGAAGATGGTTACCGGCTGTGGTTGCGTTACAATAAAATTGAAGACGCAGCTTTACTTAAAGCTTATCAACAATCCATTATTAATTATCAGCTTGATGGAACATCACCAACGCACAGTGCAATTGAAGCGGAGTTAGGAATAGCCTTTCCACAACTACTCGACAAAAAAATAGCTGCTACAAATAATCTTGATAATGGAACCTTGCTTATTGCGTTAGTTTCATCGCCAATCCTTTCTTCGTTTAATCAGAAAGATGCTGTTAGCTCTTTGAATGCAGATGGTTTTGGAATCTTTACTACCACCATCAACAAAAAGAAAGTAATTGTCATTACCGCAAATAAACCGGCTGGCCTACTATATGGAACTTTTCATTTTCTCAGATTGCTTCAAACACAACAGCCCATCACTAATCTCGCAATTGTCAGCGCTCCGAAAATAAATATTCGCCTTCTCAATCATTGGGATAATTTGGATCGGACGGTTGAACGAGGTTTTGCTGGCTTCTCCTTGTGGGATTGGCACAAAATGCCTGACTACATGGATCCAAGGTATACCGATTACGCGCGCGCCAATGCTTCGATAGGAATTAACGGAACGGTAGTCACCAATGTCAATTCCAACGCTTTAATCTTGCGCGAAGATTACTTAAAGAAAGTTGCTGCGCTTGCCAATGTGTTCAGACCCTATGGAATAAAAATTTATCTCACTGCGCGTTTCAGTGCACCGATTGAGGCGGGTGGATTGAAAACAGCTGATCCATTGGATAATGAAGTGCAACAATGGTGGAAAACAAAAGCGGAAGAAATTTATAAACTGATTCCCGATTTCGGGGGATTTACAGTGAAAGCCAATTCAGAAGGACAACCGGGCCCACAAAATTATGGAAGATCACATGCCGATGGCGCCAACATGCTCGCCGATGCAGTGAAACCATTTGGTGGCATTGTGATGTGGCGCGCATTTGTTTACGACAATGCTGTGCCTGATGATCGCGCGATGCAAGCCTTCAATGAATTTAAACCTCTCGACGGTAAATTTCGAGATAACGTTATCGTGCAAATAAAAAATGGCCCGATTGATTTTCAACCACGTGAACCTTTCCATCCGCTTTTTGGTGCGATGCAAAAAACACCGGTAATGATGGAATTTCAAATCACACAAGAGTATCTTGGCTTTGCTACGCATCTCGCCTTTCTACCATCCTTGTTTAAAGAAACTCTGGAT
>DASYTA010000034.1:0-6854 GCA_036002745.1 Cyclobacteriaceae bacterium
TACTGGTTGTAGTTTTCAAACAGTTTGGGTTTCAATTTGATTTTCAATTTCTCAAGAGCACATTCTCATTTAACCATCCATCGCTCATATATCAGATTATGCAGTGGTTTAATAGTACGTATGATAGGGTGTTGATGCTCACGCTTAATTTGCCTTTGTTGCAAATTGGTATCTACGATTTTGCTTCCAAATGTTTACAGGCCATTGAGTTTGTACTGGTTGGATTCTACAATTCATTTTTCCCTAAAGTGTTAGGAATAACAGCGCTGCAGGTAGAAAAGAAATCTACTGTGGAAATTAATAGATACTACAATGGCTTTACCGCCGTGGCGATACTTCTGGTAACGTTATGTATTCTCGGGTTTCCGATTGTAATCAATTTGTTTGTAAAGAAACAAGGATACCTGGATGCTTTGCACTGGATTCCGTTCATAGCCGTCACTTACTTACTCCGATCAATGCGTTTTTATGTGGCGATGCCTTACGCAGCATTGAAATATTCGAAGCCGTTGCCTTTCTTTTATGCATTTATTGTAGCGATCAAAATTGCAAGCATGTTCATCTTGATCCCAATGTACGGGATTATGGGCTTGATCATCGCTACATGGATTGGCTACTGTGTAGAGGTGGTGATCTTATATTTTGGAGTGAGAAAAAAATTCGAGATCAGGTTCAATGCCTTCAAATTGATTGTAGCTCCAGTATCAATGGCGTTGGTTATTGTAATTCTAGAACCTTTAATGGCCAGTAAGTTTGAGCTTTTAACTCATCTTTCATATGTAATCATAGCTGTGATGGTGTTGGCATGGGCATATAGAAACGAGTTGAAGATTTTTAACTGGGCTTCTTTCTTCCGTTATTCCAAGAAGTGATGCGGCAAAATTTTAAAACATTATTTTTGTCAAGAAATGGTTTCTGATCTATATAGAAAATTACTTCCGCTATCCACTCGAAAAGTTATCTACGATTCTTTCTTAGGTGAGATTGTATTCTTTGTCAGGAATTTTCAAGTGATTGCGAAAAGCAAGTTCACCTTTTTGTTCAGTTCACTTTTACCAAAAACAGAAGAGAACAAAGCTTTTTCCTTCATCGGGCGGCATGGGATAACATCTTATCCAGATGAATACATGCTGGAATATCAAAAGCTGAAAATCAATGTTGAACGTGATTTAACACAGAACTTGCCTTATGTGAATCACGGAGGAAAGAAACTTTATTTTCCTGAGTTTTATAAAGATGAGAAAGTGATCAAGGATTATCGCGCTTTACTTATCGAAAGAGATGTTCGATCGGCTCATCGTTATGTTAAAGATTACAATGATCTTAAAGGCAAAACATTGCTTGATGTTGGTGCAGCGGAGGGAATATTTTCACTTGATACTATTGAATTAACCTTACAAGTAATCATTTTTGAATGTGAAGAGCATTGGTTGAAACCGCTTCGGGCAACTTTTGCGCCGTGGGAACACAAGGTTACTTTTATAAAAAAGTATGTAGGGAATAAATCAGAAGGGAACTTTATAACGATTGATGAATTTCTCGCCGACAGAAGCAGAGAAAATCTTTTTATAAAAATGGATATTGAAGGAGCTGAACGCAAGGCACTTGAAGGAGCGGACACAACTTTGCGGTTGGGAAAAAATATTCAATTAGCAGTATGTACCTATCATCGTCCAGGAGACCCGGAGTATATGGAGAATCTCTTGTCAGAATATGGTTATTCTATTGAATTCTCTGATGGTTTATTGTACTGGAATAAAAGGGTGAGTAAGGCAGTAATCAGGTGTAAAAAAAATTAGATCGATGAACCGTCTTATCAGCAAAGTCCCTTTACTGCGATCATTAGTGAGAGTTCTTGAGAAACGGAGTTTTGAAAGAAGATGGCGAAGCAGAAACCAACACAACGAAACTAAAGTAAAAGGTCGCGAGTTTCCAGTGGAGATTGTTTCAGTTGGAAAAGGAACTTATGGAACCATCACTATTCAAAGTTTATATGTTACTCCTGATGAAAAGCTAACCATTGGCAATTATGTGTCCATTGCCCCGCAGGTAACGTTTATGCTTGGGGTAAATCACCAGATTGACACAGCAACCACATTTCCGTTTCATTCCAAACTTATTCATCGATCACCCATCGATGCCATAAGTAAAGGCCCGATCATTATTGAAGATGAAGTGTGGATCGGATCGGGTGTAATGATTCTCTCCGGTGTTACGATTGGCAAAGGGGCAATCATCGCTGCTGGATCGATTGTTACTAAAAATGTTCCAGCTTATGCGATTGTTGGTGGCAATCCTGCCAAGTTAATTCGATACCGTTTCTCGGAAGAGATAATCAGAATACTTCATCCTATTCACTTCGCGAATTTTTCTAAGGAGTGGATTAAGAAAAACATCGAGATTATTTACAAGAAAATAAAAACAGTTGAAGATGCTTTGCAATTCAAGGCGCTAGCTGATTCCTACAATGCAAAGAACAAATGAGCGATAATCGAGTACGAATTTTAGCAACGTATTTACCTCAGTTTCATCCGATCCCTGAGAATGATGCGTGGTGGGGGAAAGGGTTTACCGAATGGACTAATGTTGGTAAAGCCAAGCCATTATTCAGAGGACATTATCAACCCAGAGTGCCGGCTGATTTAGGATATTATGATTTGCGACTTCCCGAAGTTCGCCAGCAACAAGCCGATATGGCAAGAGAATATGGAGTAGAGGGATTTTGTTATTGGCATTATTGGTTCGGTAACGGCAAACGATTACTTGAGCGACCCTTCAATGAAGTTCTTGCGTCAGGCAAACCCGATTTTCCATTTTGTTTGAGCTGGGCTAACCACAGCTGGCAAGACAAGCAATTCAGTAAAGAAGGCACTGAACGAATGCTGATTGAGCAACAATACCTTGGCGAAGCTGATTATGTCGCACACTTCAACGCTGTGCTTCCGGCTTTTAAAGACAAGCGCTACATCCGGGTGGATAATAGACCACTCTTTCAAATATACATTCCTCTCAAATTCCCTGAGGTAGATAAATTTATTCAATGCTGGCAAAGAGAAGCAAAGCAAAATGGACTAGATGGAATTCATTTTGTGGGACACACTCATTTTGAAAAAGAATACGAGCCGCTAAAAGCGCTTGGGTTCGATGCGATCAATATTGTGCGCATGTATCATTTTTATAAGCATCAGTATTCATTGCCAGAAAGAGCCTTCATGAAGATGAAAAGAGTTTGGTTCAAACATGGCAGTATATTCGACTACCAGAAACTATCAAAATATTTTTCAGGCAAAGAAGATGAACGTGAAGATTGGTATCCTACTATTATTCCCAATTGGGATCATTCACCGCGTTCAGGTAGAAAAGGAAATATTTTTATCAACTCCAGTCCAGAGGCTTTTAAAAAACACGTAGAGCAAGTGCTACAAACTGTAAAAGAAAAAAAGCAAGAACACCGAATTATATTTTTGAAGTCATGGAACGAGTGGGCCGAAGGCAATTACATGGAGCCTGATCTGAAATTTGGTCGAGGATACTTGGAAGCGTTGAAAGAAGCGATTGATGAATTTAAAAACGATAATACGATTTAACGATAGCATTTTGGGTGGAAGTAAGGAAAGTATGAAGGCTCAATGCGAGTTTAGAGTTTTAAAATAGTAGCCTTTTTTAATAAAATTATTTTCAAGCGGGAAATCTATTCAACCAAATTCTAAGCAAAGGCCACCAGATTCTAACTTATTCCTACCGAATTCTATTTCGTGGATTGTAGATAGATGGAAAATTGTTTCTTTGACGAAAGTGTAAAAAGTATTTTAAAAAATTCTAATGCAATGAAACATTTATCTAGACTGTCTTTAGTTGGTGTGGTGATATTACTTATCATGCTTTCAAGTTGTGATGAAAAATCGGTGGCTCCGACTTCAAAATCAAGTGAGGGGGGTGTTGTTGTCGTATATGGGAAGACCGCATCAAATAGCAATATTGGTAGTAAGATTGTCGGAAATGAGAAGGTTGCTTGGGTTAACCGGGATAGCCAGGGAAATTTAATCGGATGGGTTAACTTCACATATCAAAACGGTAGCCCTCCGTACAATTTAGTAGAGGCTGGGATTGCACCGTTTGGTACGAACCCAGTCGGAACAGGCTTCAATTTTTCAAATTATTTCAATGCAGATTGGAATGGGGATCTCATCAACGATTTGATTTGTCGGGATGCAAATGGAACTCTATATTTCTATCCGTTTGATGGGAACTCGTTGACTTATACCGGAGGTACAGTAGTTGGGAATTCCTTTTATTTTACTGATTACATGGCCGCGGACTGGAATGGAGATGGAAAAGCCGACTTGATTTGTAGGGACGCTTCGGGTACATTAAGATTTTATCCGTTCGTAAATAATACTTTCATAGGAAATGGAGGAGGAACCATAGTGGGAAACTCGTTTAATTTTACCCATTATTTAATTGCGGATTGGAATGGTGATGGAAAAGCTGATTTGATCTGCAGAGATGCATCTGGAACACTTCGATTTTATCCGTTTATAAATAATACTTTCATTGGAGTTGGTGGCGGAACTATTGTTGGAAATGGTTTTAATTTCTCAGATTTCTTCATTGGTGAATTTACAGGTGATAACCTTCCGGATTTAGCTTGCAGAAACGCTTCAGGGAATCTTTATCTTTATCCATTTGGAAATAATGTGTCATTTATTGGTAACAACGGTGGGCGACAAATTGGATCAGGGTTTAACTACGTTCGATATTTTCCGGGGGATTGGAATTTTGATAATTTAAGCGACTTTATGTGTTTAGATTCATCAGGAAATGTAGCGCTTTATCAATATAACAACGGGACATTATCTTTGACTGGTGTTGCCAGCACTGCCTGGAATTATACCGACTATTTTGCTGGGTTATATTGAAATAACCGACCAGACTAAAAAACTAATGGCCACTTTAAAAGGTAGCCATTAGTTTTTCTATTAAGCGATATTGTAAAGAGTTTACTCAGAAAGCAATTTCTTTCTCAACTCAGACCACTTTTTATATTCATCCATAGTGATCGCTGGATTTCCAATCACTAAACTATTTTCTTTTGTGTCTTTCAAAATCACAGCTCCAATGCCCGAATTGGTATTGTCTGCTATCGAGATCTGATTTTTTATAGAAACCGAAGGTGCAACCCAAACATTCTCACCAATCTTTGCGCTTCCTCCAATCATTGCGTTAGCGATAATAAGCGAGTTACGACCAACAACCACACCGTGGGCTATGTGAACCAGGTTATCGATTTTTGCATTTTCATGAATTTCAGTGTCACTTAAAACTCCTCTGTCAATACAGGTATTGTTGTGGATTTCTACATTGTCATGAATGATTACTTTACCCAAATGCTGCATCAGCTGGTAGTCTTCATTTGAATCTTTCTCGTAACCAAAACCATAGTTGCCGATGGTGTTGTTACAACCTATAACAACATTATTACCGATAGAAGTGTTGGCAAGTATAGTAGTGTTATGAAGGATAACGGTATTGTTTCCAATATTGCAATTTTCTTCTACCACTACATGGTGGCCAAGGTAACAGTTCGATCCAATTTTTGCCGATTCATGCACCACAGCCGACTGTTCTATTTTTACTGGCCATACTTTTTTAAAATAAAGCGACAGAATTTTGACGAATGTTAATCTTGGGTTTTCGGAAATTAAAAAGTTGCATTTGGCTGTGGCAATTTTCTGATGTGTAACTTTTGATAAAACTAAAAGCCCAAGATTAATTTTTGAAGGATTGACAGACTCGCCGACCTTATCATTGATCCAGCTAATAGAATTCTTGTTCGATTGACCGAGAGAATCTTTTAGTCCAATTGCATTTTCAATGGTCAATGATTCATCGCCCAGAAATTCGCATTCAGGAAATTGCTTTATTAAATCTTTAATGGTCACTTTCATGTCTATGAATTAAACTACCCATCTTACCATTTCGAAGGCCTCTGCATATTTGGAATTAATTTGCACGCCTCTCACTGTGGCAAGTGAGCGTATAAAGTCAGCGTTCAGATAGCTTCTATGTTTTTGTGAGTCGTAGGCGTTTAATGCATCAATTTTCTTTTTAATGTGGCCTTCATCCAGTTTGATAAAACATTGTGTGTTGAAGGATAAATTGTTCCATGGTAATTCATATCCCAACATCGAAACATTTTTAAAGGCTCTTAAGCCTTCCTCTGCTATCACTTGATGATCCTGATGTATATCTTTTGCAGTTGGAACGAATACCAGCTCAGGATTAATTTTTGATTTTAACTTTATTAACTCTTCTAAAATGTCTTGACGAAATTCCTTAAACCTTCTAACATCAAAATCAAAGAGCACAAGATTTGAGCTTGGAATTCCGAGAATTTTTGTGGCGGCTTGTACTTCTTTTGCCAATGTATCAGGAGCGAGGTGCGGAGGCAATGAACGTGAGCAAATTGAAAAGGCAACATAGTACACCTCTTTTCCTTCCTCAATAAACCTTGAAATGGATCCACCACATCCGAGCTCTCCATCGTCGGTGTGAGGCGCTAAAATAAGTATTCGTTGCTTGTTAATTGATTGCATTAGTGTTTAAGAAGTTGATTTACAATGTTGTTAAAAATAACTTTATTATTCTGAGCATTTATTTCCTTTGCTGCAAGCTCTGCATTTTGTTTAAAGTAATCAATTTTATCTTTTGTCAATGAATTCAGCATCTTAGCAAGGGCGAACGGTGTGAAATCTCCCGACACAATTCCCAGATCATATTTCCTTACGATATTGGCCATCTCCGGAATCGGCCCAATCCCAAACGCTAATCGGGCCTGAATAAAATCAAAAAAT
>DASYTA010000035.1:0-3593 GCA_036002745.1 Cyclobacteriaceae bacterium
GCCAAACTAGTAGTGGTAACACTCAGCAAAGTGAAGATGAGATTCACTATTTGGTAGATGTAAATGGTATTGCAAAATTACCTTTAATAGGTGAAATACATCTTGAAGGACTAACCCTAAGGCAAGCTGAGGAGATTGTTCAGAAAGAGTATTCCAAGTTTTTTAAAGAATCATTCGTGATCTTTTCGTATGCGAACAAACGAGTTGTTGTTTTAGGTGCACCAGGTGGTCAAGTAATTCCTTTAGCGAATCAAAACATCAGAGTTGCCGAAGTATTAGGTATGGCCCGAGGACTAAGCAACGATGCCCGCGCTAATAATATCAAGCTTATCCGAGGAGATCACGTTTACCAAATTGATTTTAGCACGATCAAAGGATATCTAGAAGGAAACATGTTGGTTGAAGCCGGGGACATTCTATACATTGAACCTATACGCAGGCCATTTACTGAAGGCCTAAAGGATAGTTATATCATTATCTCTTTGCTTCTCACAATTACCAATACAGCAATTTTAATTTATTCAGTCACAAAATAGATTTTTTTGAAAAACTCTCCGGACTCAAAACTTGCTATCGATTCGAATCAGGATACAATTAGCCTGGAGAAGTTGCTAATTATCTTCAAGAGAAATCTTGTCTGGTTGATCCTAATCTTTGTTGCTTGCAGCACTGCCGCCTACTTAGTCACTCGATGGACAAAAGATATATATGAATCAGAATCTGAGCTGAAACTAGATATCAAAAGGGAGGCCACTGAACTGGGGATAAAAGGTATATCTCAGGACCCTGATATGGATGTCATCTCAGGTGAGATTGAGCAAATCCGGTCAAAGCTTTTCTTCAGTAAAATCATTGATTCTCTCGACATAAGAGTTAGTTATTTCAGTGAAGGAAATGTTCTTTTCAATGAACTTTATAAGATATCACCATTTAGGATAAAGCTTCTTAAGGAAAATTATAAAACAGAGAACATTCCTATTTACCTCACTCCAATTTCCGAGACTTCATTTAAACTTAAATTCGGAGCACAAGGCCAAGAATTGGTTGGCAACTTTGGCGATACTATAAAAGTTGAAGGTGCTCAATTTATCGTTATCAATTCGGGTAAGCTCAATGCAAATGATCCCAATGATTATTACTTTGTTATAAACAGCAGGGATAGATTAGTTGGTTATTTATCCGGACAATGCACCGTCGAACCGTTAAATTTTAATGCCAATACCATTCGTATTTCTTTTAAGGATAATAATGCATTAAAAGCTCATGATATCGTAAACAAGATCGATTCATTGTATATCTATTATAGCAACTCACAAAAGAATCTTGCCAACAAACAAAAAATAGAATGGCTGAATCGCGAATTGTCAGAGTTAGAAAAACGAATGGAAGAGTTTGAAAACTATTTCGAGTCTTTCACATTGCAAAATAAAAGTAGCAATGTGGCTGAAGACATGAGACGCACAATTTATCAAATCAACAAGTACGATTCACAAAGATATTCACTCAATAAAAAAATTATTGAAATCAATACCTTGATCGAAAATTTAGTTTCAAAAAAACAAACGCCATCTTCTTATCAATATTCTTTTCTTCCCGATTATCTAAACAAAAAGCTGGAAGCTTTATCTATCATGGCACAAGAAAGAGATAAGCTATCTCTAGCATACAATGAAAACACCCTAACCTTGCGCCAAAAAGAAAAAGAACTATCCACTTTAAAAGATCAATTGTTTGGCCAATTAAATATGTTGCGAGAGAGTTGGATGAATTCTCTTACTGAAATAGTTGAAAACAAAAGAAAACTTGAACAGGAGTTTCTCTCGATGCCAGATAAGAATACGAAGTTTTCAAAAAACCAACGCTTTTATAATCTCTTTACAGAGTTCTATCTCTCCATGATGCAATCAAAAGCGCAATTCGAAATTGCGCAAGCTGGCACCACACCAGATTTTAAAATTTTATCTTCAGCATCTATGCCAAGTCGACCGGTTTCTCCAAAGAAAATGGCTATTATCGGGATCGGGGTGGTCGCTGGGATCATACTGAACTTCTTTTTTATTGGGCTTACTTATTTGCTTGACAATAAAGTAACCAACGTAAAAGACATTGAAGCAGCAGTAACCCTGCCAGTGCTCGGTATTATCCCTAGCTCACAACAAACAAATTTTTCTACTTTTTATGTACATGACAGCCCAAAGTCAAGAGTGAGTGAAGCCATTCGCTCGCTTCGAACGAATCTTGATTTCTTCACTTCAGGCGGTCATAAAAAAGTGATCACCATTTCGTCAACAATTTCTGGAGAAGGAAAATCTTTTCTAGCACGAAATCTAGGTGGTGTATTGGCCATGTCGAAAAAGAAAGTAGTTCTTGTTGATTTGGACATGCGTAAGGCAAAGAAAGATGACTTTTATAACGGAGAGCGAATGAACCAGGGTCTCAGTACTATTCTTATCCGAAAAAATAACTGGACTGAATGTATTCAGAAAACAACTATTGAGAATTTAGATTTCATACCTTCAGGGCCTCATCCACCTAATCCGTCAGAGCTTTTATTAAATGGTGAATTTTCAAATTTGATAGATGAACTACAGCAAGAGTATGATTTTGTCATTATGGACACACCACCCGTTGGTCTAGTCACCGATGGTATTATGGCTATGCGCAAGTCTGATCTTTCCATTTACGTGGTTCGCGCCAATTATTCGAGAAAAGAGTTTCTCAAGAATGTTGATCGCACGGTCACTGTGAATAAACTTTTTAATGTGGCGATAGTACTTAATGCTTTACCTAAAACCGGCAAAGAGTATGGATTTGCCTATTATGAAGAACCGACGAAGAAGGGATTGAAAAAACTTTTTAGTTGAACGTGTTCTCACTTTTTTCAAAAAAAGAAACTAAAAACGATGCGGTTTCATTATTAGCCGATATTCACTCGCATTTATTGCCCGGCCTCGATGATGGGGTGAAGGATTTTGATGAAGCACTCACATTGATTAAACGATTAAAAGATCTAGGCTATAAAAAATTAGTTACCACACCGCACATCATGAGTGATACATATCGCAATGATGCCGCAACAATTCAAGGCCGACTGAAAGAACTTATTCAATACCTAACTGAGAATGGAGTTGACATCAAAATTGAAGCGGCAGCAGAATACTATCTTGACACATGGCTGATTAATGAAGTAAATGAAAACAAGCCCCTTCTTACTTTTGGAGATAATTATTTGCTTTTCGAAATGAATTACATGACCGAGCCTTATCAGTTGAAGGATTTCATATTTAAAGTTACAACGCAAGGTTATAAACCCGTTTTAGCACACCCGGAAAGGTATCATTTTATGACACTTGAAAAAGCGGAAGATCTTCACCATCGTGGAGTGTTGCTGCAATTAAACATTCTCTCGTTTATTGACCACTACTCTAAACCGGTAAGGCAGTTAGCCAATCAATTAGTTGATCAAGAATGGGTTAGTTTTTTAGGAAGCGACTGCCATCACCTGCGTCATGCTACTTTGTTGGAAGAAGCTTTCAAAAATAAATATTTTAAAAAGGCTTTGGCTTTACCTTTGTTGAACAATCATCTCTAAA
>DASYTA010000036.1:0-5122 GCA_036002745.1 Cyclobacteriaceae bacterium
CTTCATTCAAGTTTATAGGTCTAATGCTTTGCAACACCCATTTTGTTTTTCTTGAAAACACGGCACGCAATGAAGGCGCTTGTACCATTTGAAAAAGTTGTTGCGCCAATTTGTTCAAATCTTCGGATTGTGTGATGCCGAAATAAACATTGAACTCAACACGTTCGTAAGGTTCGCTTTTGAAAGTGTTTTGAATAAGGGTATCAAAATCAAGCGAATCTTCGCGAAGGATGGAAGGAAAACGAAAATCCTGAATAGTGGATACTTCCGGCAACACTTTATGTCCGCGGGCTTCGGCTAATAACGACACATAATAACCTTCGCTTTGGTACTGATAGGATTTACAGAGATTCAAAACTTTCAAGTTTTTCATCGCCTGATACAACTCAGCAGAAATATAGTCGTCAGCGGATACGACCTCCACATCTTCAATTTGAAAATTCCAGGTCTCCGGTTTTTCTACGATGATTAACTTAGGCATGGATCAATTTGAAGATTGGATTCAATGATTTTGAAGATTAATAAGCGGTCTCAAATTATTTCTTCGGTTCGATGATGAGAAGATTTGCATCGTAAGTTACAATACCAAGCATAATGCTATTGATGAGCCTATCGAAAGTTACACTATAATATTGACTCTTGAGTGGATTGGGGTTCATGGGATCTGCGAGATAAACCATATTCGACGTTTCATCAAATCCATTGACAATTACAAAATGACCAACAGGTTCACCTCGGATGCTATCAAATTTATTGTTCACAGGAATCTCGCGGGGAGTTCCGTACAGATACGTAGCACTCAAGCCAGTGAGAATCGGAACTGATTGTTTCAGGTATTTCTTGATTAATGCTTCATCCAATTCGGTCTGAAAAATTTTTCCCCCGGCTTCCAAAAACTTGATGTATGCTTTTGACGCTACTTGAAGTCGTTTACTCCGAAACTTATACCGCATTTGCTTCTTCAGGTTTTGGGCCATCTTCTTTGATGAAAGCGAAAACCAGGTAGGATCAAAAATCGTCAGATTATAAGTGTAAAGATGAGCACCATATCCTCGTTGTAAGGCATGATTGCCCAACATGACGGCCAAAGTACCTCCGGTCTTTAAACTCTTTACTTCATTGATCACATCTTTTAAAGCAATTGTGTCGCTGTAATATTGATACAAAGCATGAAGGCAGGTTGGCCCGCACGTGATATCATCCGGCTGTGCCTTAATATCAAAGTCAAGAAAAAGTGCGCGGCGATCTGGCATACTATAATTTAGAGATAATAAGATTTAATACCTCAACCATGATTAGCACTACAATAATTTTTTCGAGCAAACTACTTTCGCGTTGATTCGAAATCTCTCTAAAAATATTAAGGTTATCTTCGATAATCCTAAGCGTGTATTCAATTTCACTAAATCTTACGCGCAAATCAAAGTGTTTAATCAGTCCTATGTGAAGTTTGTCAAGATATTCATCGTCCCAAACAACTTCGGGTGCATCAAAGATGTAAATATTTTCAGCGATATCGTTTTGCGTGTTAAGTGCGCGACCTAAGAATTTCATCATGTTCTTTCTGCTGATATTCAATTTACCCGATGTCTCCAAGTCACGCGCAAAACCGCGGATCTCCGTCAAAAGGTTTTCGGAAATGCCGTGGTAACAATCGAGCGCCACAGACTGGGCAATGTTGAACATAGCAATCCTCAGTGCATTAGAATCCAGATTGGTCACAATTAACCGATCGAATTCAAATTCAAGTTTGCCTTCTATCTCTGCAATTTCGTAGTCGTCACGAAGCCAATTCTCGTTAGGGTTCTTTTTATAAGGTGAAATCGTTCTTACAGCTACTTTAATTTCTTCTTCAGAATGGGCTGCAAATACAATTATACCATAGTTAAAGTAATATTGGTATTTATCACCACCAAAACTATACAGTAGTTCCGATGAAGAATCAGCTAAAGTTTTCAAATCCATAAATGATTTGATCCCTTTTAAGTCCAATTGATTGGCCACCACCAAAGCTGTTATCTTAATCGCTTTCATAAATACTATTGCAGTAAATCAAATTTAAAACTAAAATCACGGTTAAGAAATATTAATTCGGGCGAAAGTGTGCATATTCGCATCAAACTTTTCACTTATGAAACAATTTTCGATTTCCTGTCTTTTGACTTTACTATCATTTACTTGCTTTAGTTGGGGACCAACTGGTCACCGTACCGTCGGGCTCATTGCCGAAAAGCATCTCTCTGCAAAAGCAAAGAAGAATATCGCCAAAATATTGGGTCAACAATCATTAGCCGAAGTAGCCACATGGATGGATGAGATCCGTTCAGACTCAACCTACAATAACACCACTGACTGGCATTGGGTAACGATCGAAACAGGAAAAACATACGATCAATCTCCTAAAAATCCGAAAGGAGATGTGATTGCAACATTGGAAAGAATTATTGCCGAACTAAAAAAACATACACTCGATAAGAAAACAGAGACTGAATATTTGAAAATGCTAATCCATCTTGTTGGTGATATTCATCAGCCTTTGCATGTGGGATGTTGCGATGACCAAGGTGGCAACAAAGTAAAAGTAAAATGGTTTGGAAGAGATAGCAATCTTCACAGCACTTGGGATAGCAACATGATTGACGACACCAAGCTTAGCTTCACAGAACTTGCCGGGTTTCTCGGCGAACCGAGTGTAACCGAATTAAACTCGTTACAAAATAATTCTGTACGCGAATGGGCCGATGAATCGATGAGTTTCCGCAAACAAGTTTATGATATTGGTGACGGCAACCTCGGCTACAAATATTCTTACAACTATCTTCCAATTGCCAAGCAGCGCATGCTGAGGGCAGGTATTCGATTAGCAGGAATCTTGAATCAGATTTATGGGAAGTGAGAATCTTTGAATCTTACCCATTTAAGTACCTTATTTGAGTACTGATTGATAAGTTTTTTCAGTAAGGACGCTGATTTCCTTTTCTATTTCACTATTCATACCATTAATCTTCTCGCTGATTTCATTGATCGATCTGTTTAATTTGTAAAAACTTTCCATTGCAATTTTTTCGGTTGAGAATTGAATAAAGTCCTCCAATTTTTTTCCATTAAGCAATTGAGTTCCAGTCTGAACTTCATATTCATTTATTTTGAATTGAAAATTTACGAGGACTTGATTGAACCTACTCAATTCATTCTGTGCCCTTGGGTGTTCCAATAAGCCTTTCCAAGAAGTGAAAAGCAACGCGTCCTTAATCCCATTTTTCGCCTTTTTGAGAATGTTAAGGAATGAACTTATCTCAATTATAAGTTGCTGATTTTGTTCGTTTTCAGAAGTCAATTTTCTAAATCTATATGAGTTCTTAGATAAATGCTCGATAACCTCGTTCTTTATTTTTTCACTTTCCGTACTTAGATTACGATCTATTTTTCTTAGCTCAATTCTAAGTTTTGAAATTTTCTCTCTAAGAGATCGAGTCATACTCAGCTTCTCTTTATCACCTCCAAAATTGCCTCCTAAATATTTCTCTGTCCACGAGAGTTCAGAATTTAGTTTTTCAAATTCCTTTTTTGATACTTGATACTCTTTTAGTTGGACATTTTTTCTCTCTTGAAGAGACCGAATCGTTCTTCTCAACTCATCGAACTGATTCCGAATCTCATCTATATTAATATCGACATTCATTGCTCCTTCATAATAGTTCTATATTTGATTCAACGTTTCTTTTTTTCTTCTACTTGCTTCTTTAGTTCTTGAAGCTCGGTGATGTCGGTTTGAATACCGAGTAGCCCCGTCTGGTTAAGGTGCGGAATGAAGAACGCCATTTTTGTCGTCTTCAATGTTTTGGTCTTCCCTTTAAGAGTCTCATCAAAAATATACGTCTCGCTTCCTTTCTCGATGATAGCCAATTCCTGATCGCGCCACTCTTGAGCAGTTTTTGCGTCCACAAAATCAAAATCACTTTTGCCCATAAGCTGGTCGACAGTCATGTTATGCGCTTTGGCTACTACTGTATTAGCCAACGCCATTTTTCCATCTTTATCTTTGAGAAATACTTTATGAGGAAGTTGATCTAATATATTCAGTAATGTTGTCTTGAATTTTTTCATATAAGAAATCAAGTCATCATTCTCTCTTTTCACTTTTTCAACCTCTTTCAACTTCACCTTCATCTCTTCTTCTTTCTGACTCGATTGATTCAGTAAATCTTCCATCTCTCGTCCCTTACGTGCCATTTCTTCCTGCGTAGCTTGCAACTCTTCCATATTCTGCCGCATCTCTTCTTCCTGCGCATGCATCTCTTCAGATTGCTGCTGTGATTGTTCCAACAATACCTTCATCCGTGAAGATACCTTTGCTCCAATAATCGCTGACGCAACAAACTCTCCTGCCTTTTGCAGATAGTCCATTTGGTATGGCTCAAAGAAATGGAAAGATGCCAATTCCAGAATGGCTTCTATTTTTTCGTTGTACTTCAATGGGATGATGCACAAACACGTAGGTCTTGCGTGACCAAGTCCTGACGTAATCTCGATGTAATCAGATGGAATTTCTTTTAACACAATAGCTTCACCCTCCAAGTAAGTCTGTCCGATCAAGCCATCTCCAATGTCAATGTGTTTAGTTACATATTTCTTTTTATCGAAAGCATAGCAAGCGACGAGTTCTAAAAATTTATTGTTTTCATCCTCATCGTTTATTATAAACAGACTGCCTTGCTGAGCTTTCAGGTAATGCGCTAAAAACTTGGTAGCTTCTTCTGTGAGTTTCGTCAAGTCCGCTTGGTGATTTCGCACCAGTTCAGAAAATTTCGTTAGCCCTTCATTCACCCAAAATCTTCTCTCGTCTTCCTGTTTGGTCGCAATCATCTGATCGCGCATTTTTACCATCTCACCAGCAAGAGTGTTTACGTTTTTCTTCGCATTCGACTGTTCCAAACCATTCCACTGCACACTGTAATTTTTGGAAGTAATGGCCTTCACAAATTCAGATGCTTTCTTAAAATTCTCGATTGAATTTTCAATTACCCCCCGCAGATTCTTAACTTCTAAAGAGGTGCCCGGGTCAAACAAAAATTTACGGTTGTTTTCTTCCAGTTCAAGGATCAGATTATGTCTTTCTTTT
>DASYTA010000037.1:0-4476 GCA_036002745.1 Cyclobacteriaceae bacterium
AGTAAGGAAATAGGTGATAAGAGCAATGGTGAAAACTGCCCAGCCGAAGATGTTATTAGCTTTTTGGAAATTCATGATACAGTTTAAATGAAGTCGCGAAAATAAGAAAATTAAATGTGTTGAAGTGCGGAGGAGTTAACGTCTTGCCGTATTTTCGGGTTATGCGCAGAATTCCTTTTTTTTCTTTGGAAAGACAGCATCAGTCCATTAATTCGGAACTAAAGGAGTCTATTGATGCAGTTATCAAAAATGGAAGGTTCATTCTGGATAGGGAGGTAGGACTCTTTGAGGAGGAATTTGCCGCTTATCAAAAAATGAAGCACTTCTTTAGGCCGAGATTCTTGTGAACTTCTGAATTGCTTCAACGATTTACTTATAAACAATCATGTAGAAGATCAGCCACAAGAGAAAAATCAAAATGTAAGAGCTCGACACAATCCACCAGGTAGCACTTTGTTGTCTGTGAATTTTGAACGAATAGAAATTAACACCGCGCACCATCATTAAAACATAAAATATTTCAAAGACGCTTATAGCCCGAAGAGGATATGCAAATCGCCTGTCGATGGAGTAGTAATCAAAAAAATTCATTAAAGAGAGAGGATAGAAAGCCTGAACCTCAGCAAGTGTTGGATCGGTGTTGACAAATAAAAACCAGCCAATTTTGATAAGCTCTGGTAATATGAAAACAAATTCCGCAGCCATTACTACGCTCCAACATTGAGAAAATGTAATACGATAGCCAAATAAAAAACAACCGACCCACAACACAAACCCAAGAATTGTAAACTTCCATAGATAAATGAAGGGAATGGAAAAGAACTGAAGCGCACTTATCAACCGCAAAATCATTCCCTCGGGGCGGTCCTGAAGGAACTCAAACGCAGCTGTTTCGCTTTCTATGAAAGATTTTTTTATATAGAGGAGCAAAACAGAAATTAAACAAAGGACAATGAAGGTTAATTTTTTATCAGCAGAAAATAGTGAAGTTTGTGAATCGGATGTCATTAGGTCAACAATAGATTTATTTTTGCTATAAACAGAATTTATGGGTTACAAGTTACAGGTTACAAGTTATAATCGATTAATAGGGAGGCTGAAACCAATAACTTTCTTTATTTTTTTCTTCACCTTTTTTTCTTTGACATCTTTCGGACAGACGAAAACAAAAAAGGACACCACCATCATTTTGATATCTGATGTTACCGTTCAGTTAGAGACAACCGATGCGATGAACGCTCTCTATAATTTTCAGTTTGCTGAAGCTGAAAAACTCTTCCGTGGCTTCAAAGAAAAATACCGCTGGCATCCACTGCCTTATTTTTTGATGGGCCTTGCGGAGTGGTGGAAAATCATGCCCAATACTAAAGTGACTACTTACGATGAAAAGTTTTTGGCTTACATGGACAGCTCTATCCTCATCTCTGAGAATTTATACGACCACTATCCAGAGTATAAAGTCGAGGCCGCTTTCTTTTTGGCGGCAGCTCACGGTTTTAAAGGCGAACTGCTAGCCGATGTAGAAAGAAAAAATTGGATGAAGGCCGCGAGTGAAGGTAAGGCCGCTCTGAAGTACATGGAGATTTGTCGCGAGAAAAATAACTTAAGTCCCGAGCTGCTTTTTGGCGATGCTCTGTATAATTATTTTCGGGAGTGGGTTCCGGAGAATTATAAGTCATTAAAACCGATATTCTGGTTATTCCGTCACGGTGATAAAAAACTCGGCCTCCAACAATTGAAAGAAGTCTCTTATAATGCGTTTTACACTCGCACAGAGGCCATGGTATGGCTCATGCGAATTTTAGCTGGGTATGAAAATGATTTTCAGCGAGCGTTTCAGATTTCAGAGTATTTGCATCAAACTTATCCCGATAATCCATACTTCCATCGCTACTACGCTCGGATGCTCTATTCATTAAATGTGCATCCTAAAATGGAAGAACAAAGCTTGCAAATTCTGCAACGCATAGACAGCGGTCGGTTTGGTTACGAAGCCGTAAGTGGGCGTTATGCATCTTTTTTCTTAGGCCAATTCAACGACGCACAACGAAAATTGGATGATGCCATAAAATACTATTCCCTTTGTGTCAAGTATTCAGAAGAAATCGGAGCCACCGATTCAGGATATTATCTTTATTCGCTGATTTCTTTAGGAGAGATTTACTATCAAAAGAAGGATAAAGCGACCGCAAAAAAATATTTTAATCTTGTAAAGAAGAAGGCGGGCAGAAAAGACGAAGCCTATAAAGACGCCAAGCAAAGATTGAAGAAATTAGAGAAGGCGAGTAAAGATTGAATTAAAGTAAAACAAAATTGGAACTTCGCGACATATTTGTAACACCGGTTGTGATCATTCTGGTTCTAATGGCGGCTTATTTTATTCGCCCAATCATAACTGATAAAAATACGAGACGGTATTTTTTCCCATCGTTGCTTCTGAAGGTTTTTGCGGCAATCGCCTTAGGAATAATTTATCAATTTTATTATTCAGGAGGGGATACATTCAATTATCACACCCATGGAAGCCGAATTATTTGGGAGGCTTTCACCGATGATTTCTCTTTAGGATTCAAACTCCTTTTTTCAAATGGAGACTTAATTCATGGAACATACAAGTATACATCGCGCATTCTTTTCTATGGAGATCTACCCTCGTTTGCCGTGGTGCGCATAGCGGCATTTTTTGACTTATTCACTTTTTCAACTTATTCGGCGACGGCAGTCCTCTTTTCTGTTGTTAGTTTTATCGGTGGCTGGGCTATGTTTTTGACGTTCTACAGAAAATATCCTCATTTACATTTTCGTATAGCTATTGCCACCCTATTTATTCCCTCAGTTGTTTTTTGGGGCTCGGGCATACTTAAAGATTCTATTGTTTTAGCTTGTTTGGGGATGTCGATATATGGAATCGATCGTATTTTTTTTCAACGAAAAATAAAATTATTAACCATTCTTATTTTGCTGATATCCTTGTTCACAATATTCACTATTAGAAAATTTGTTCTGCAAGCATTTATCCCATCGGTTGCACTATGGGTTTATTTTAACCACTTAGTGAGAATAAGATCAACTGTTTTGAAGATTTTAATTGCTCCTATCATCGCTTCAATGTTTTTGTTTACGGTCTATTATTCAATAAACAAGATTGGAGAGGGAGATAGAAAATACTCAGTGGATAAATTGGCCGAAACCGCGAGAATAACGGCTTATGACATCGGTTTCTACACGGGTGAAAACGCAGGGTCTTCTTATTCCTTAGGTAGTTTTGATAATTCTTTCTCTTCAATGTTGCGCTTGGCACCGCAGGCAGTCAATGTTGCATTATTTCGCCCTTATCCATGGGAAGTCAGAAATCCATTAATGCTTCTTTCGGCACTGGAGAGTTTATTTTTTCTAGTATCAACTATTTATCTTTTAATTAAACTTCGTTTTTCTTTTAAGGCTTTCTTCGGAAATGCAGATACCAGCTTTTGTTTCATTTTCGCGATTACATTCGCGTTTGCGGTGGGAATTTCTTCCTATAATTTTGGGACATTAGATCGGTATAAAATCCCGTTGCTCCCGTTTTATCTTCTCTGGCTTATTTTGACTCTTGATCAAAAAACCAATGTGACCAATGAGAAGACGCTTTCTTAAATTATTTATCGGAACAGGCTGATAAAGCGATCAGCGTTAGAGACAATTGAATATTTTTCTACAACGGTTTTTCGAGCTTCAAAACCAATTCGATTTCGAAGACCTTTATCTTCGATTAATTCACTGAGTTGATTCTCCCAATCGTTCAAGGAACTGCATAAATATCCATTTGTTCCACTTTGTATTATTTGCTTATTCACTCCCACCGGTGAAGCAACTGCAGGGATTTGAAGGGCCATGTATTGCAATATTTTAAAACCACATTTGCCATTAGCCCATTCATCGTCGGGCAAGGGCATAACACCAATATCAAATTGTGCGAGGTCAATAATTTCAGTTTCTTTCGACCATGGTTTAATTTGAACCATCTTCAATTTTAACTCTGGAATTTTGTCCGCTATTATCCAGAATTCAAGGAACGAAAATTTTTTTTCAAGGTTTTGCATAACAGATTCTATCTCATGGAGGTATTTAGTTGTTGAGTGAGATCCAGTCCATCCAATGACTACCCGATCATTGCTTTTTGAAGCAATCACTTCTTTATATAATTCAGGCGAATGAAGATATAGTGTATCAATTGTAGTTGGGTTATAGATAACATTGTCGTTGAATTTTTTTGCATAGGTGCAGAGATAGTCATTGCCACAGCTTATTTTATAAGACCATTTGCAAATACTTGCTACTTTATTTCTCCATTTGACAGTTCTCATCAGTATGGATTCCTTTGTCTTATCCGTGAGCCAGATGGCATCGTCAAAATCATAGATAATTTTCTTTTTAAAGATTTTAGCAATAATCCATTCAATAATTGGAGGGCCGAATGGAGCAGCTTCTCGGTGA
>DASYTA010000038.1:0-5964 GCA_036002745.1 Cyclobacteriaceae bacterium
AGAAAGAGCGCATTTTGCAAGCTGACAAAAATTGGCCGACAGTTAAAAAACAATAAGAGCGATTAAGATATTTCCCAGAAACACTCATGCCTTGATCATACAGGCGGAGTGTTTCTCCAAGCAAATGCGGAAGTAAAAAAAGAGACACTTAATTTATATTTAAGTGTGGAGATAAATCTTATCTTTAATTGCTAAACCGCGAAATGAGAAAATACTTTTTTCTCTTGGCTTTAATCTCGGCCTCATCCTTGTGTTCAGGGCAGACAAAAGTCTACCTCACCGGCGGGTATTTCTCTTATCAATATCACAACGTCAACTATTACTCACAGCTTACTCCCCCCCTGTTTGTAGGATTGGAAGTTGATAAGTACATCGGCTATCATTATGCTATTACTACAGGAATAAACTATTTCAGAGCAGGATACGATGATTACTACATCACTAACGATACGCGAATTAACTATCAATGGAAAAATAATTTCCTACAAATTCCTTTGGGGATAAAACTTGCATCCAAAGGAGATATTCTTGGAATAATGGTGGGAGTAAATTTTAACGTGTTGCTGAATTCCTCTCTGCATGAATTAGCTGACTCACTCAACAATTATACGAATTACATTACCACAGATGTAACATCTGCATTTTCTAGAATCCAACCCGATTTCTTTTTCGGTCTTCAGGGTCGCGCCAGCAGATTTACCGTTTCACTCCGAATTTCTACTTCGCTCACCAATCGCTACTCCACGAAGGTGAAAGACATCACTGATAACACTAGTGCCTACTACGGATCGTACTATGCATACATATTAGGCAAAGAGGAAGATAATAAGCTTAAAACTTTCGGTGCTCAACTAAGCCTTTCAATCCGATTATTTTGATGAAGTATCTATTGAAATATGGCTTTCTTTTTCTCTGCCAGATTTCGTGCGAGAAAGCATCGGCTCAGAAAGGTTCGATGATCTACAGCAGCTTCTTGAAGTTTCCTAATTCATATTTTGATGTTTCCTTGGGATACGATCACCCATTTCAACTCACAAAAAAGAAGTGGTCATCCGGCAGAATCTACCTGGTGGCCAGTCCTTATTTGTTATGGAAAGGATACAACTTCGACAAAGGCGAGCTTAGTGAGTCACCAAACCTTTCATCGAAGTATGATAACTATCAGATTGTGCTTCCACTGCTTTTCAGGTTTGAGTTTGCACCCAATCGCATCCTTCTTGGTAGCAAGCCTGGCAAACACGACCGCGATGCTGCCTTATATTTCGAGACAGGATTGGCTGCGCACTATTCTTTCTCTTATCACCTCAAAGAAGTATATGAAGATTCATCAACCGGTGATACATTTATTTATGATAATACCCTCTCTCCTTCCACGCCACTCACCTACACTTATTTGAATTTAGGATTTGGTGCCAGGATCAGCCATTGGAATTTGTTTTTGCGATTCTACAAGAATATCAAAGAGGCGCAGTTCAGCGACCCAACTAAAGATTGGCCACCGCCCGTTAACTCGTTTTTCTTTCAACAGTATTCGCATGGTTCATTTTACGAGCAATATCACGATTACGTTTTTCTATGCATCGGATACTCATTTTAATTTTGGTCTCTTCGATAGCGAAGGCCCAGGGGATTGGGGACTTTGCGATATTGGAGAATAGTACCGATGAAAAACTATTTCACAGTTTTATTTCTAAGGCAAGAGAAGATGGTGACACCACGAAAGTGATCATTATTCGATCATTGTTAGGCCGCCTTCACTGTCATCAACAACAGTATGACCTTGCCGAAAAAGAATTACTACTTTCCCTCAAGCAGATTGATCAGTTTAAATCTGCGATTCGGCCAAGCGCTAAAATGGCCGGCCTCACAATTTATGACACGTTCGATTATCTGGGAGAATTGTACGAACACACTGCCGACTATGCTAGAGCAGAATTCTATTACAAAGAGTCGGAGAAAATAAGAGCAACTCAATTTCAGAAGGGCTCGTTCTTTCGAATATTTAATACACAAAATCTAGCCTCATTTTATTTGGACACAGAGCAGTGGTCGTTGGCCGGATTGTACTTGAGAAAATTGAATGATGAATTGAACAGAACTAAGTACAACAATGAGAAACTGAAGGGCTCTTATGCAGTTTACTATAAAGGGATGACGCAACTTTCTATTGAATTAAAACAATTAGAACAAGCAAAATATTTTTTCAAGCAAACCGTAAAGTTTTATGCGAGTCCCTTCACTTCTTACCGCGGAGCATTACGATATACACTCACTCCGGAAGTAGAATTACTTCAAAGCAAGCTCCTGTTGCTGGAAGGTCGCTACAAGGAATCGGAAGAAAATTCAGCCGCCATGATTCAAGGGCGGACTGCTGATTCAATTCGGCTTCTGCCCGAATTTTTGAGAGCCAGTATTGAGTGTTATTGGGCCGAACAAAAATTTACAGAGGCAATGAACACAACCGAACAGCTCTTGCAGTTAGACCTGGTCAATCTGCGAAAGCTGTTTCATTTCCTTAACGATGGTGAGAAAGAACAGTATGCTCGCGTAGTGGATGGCGATATGGAGTTGTACTGTACGCTCCTTACACAAAACGAAACGTACTTGCATGACCCTGTTCGGCTTGAATCTTTGTTTCAATTCCGCATGCAAACGAAAGCTCTGCTGCTGAATGAAATTCTCACGATGAAAAAACAACTTGCCTTGAGTCACGATTCTGCTCTCCAGTCGCAATACCGAAAGTTAGCTTACCTAAAAAACAAAGAATCGGTGGAAGCTTTCAGAAAAGGCAGTAAACGAGACCTTTCGGGAATATCACGGCAAATTGATGACCTGGAAAAAAACATCTATTCAAAACTCTCTTCGAAGAACGAAAATAGAGGTGAAGAAAATTTTTCTACAGGAAACGTGAAGTCAAACTTATCTGCTGGTGAAGCAGCCATAGAAGTGATTCGCTTCAAAGCGCCTGTCGTAATGCGAAAGACCAAAAGTGATTCCATTTATTATTTGATTCTGGCGCTTGATCATCAATCGCTTAAACCGATTGTTCTCAACAATGGTTCTTTACTTGAAGGTCGCATGGCCAACTACTTTAGAAATGCCATTAAACTTGACCGCGACACTATATCCTATCGTCACTTTTGGAAAGATGTGGGCAACTCATTGGAAGCTACAAGTAAGCGGATTTACTTTTCAGGAGATGGAGTTTTTAACCAAATCAACCTTAACCTGCTTTGGAATGAAAACAAATTTTTGATTGATCGATACGATTTCGTGTTGTTAACAAACCTCATGGATTTACCGAACGTCAAAGAAAACATTTCTACAAGTAAAGGAAAAGGCTTTCTGTTTGGGCGGCCCCAGTATTCATTTGTTCCCACTACTCAAGAAGTTAAGGCAACTGAAACCACACGTGCGATTCGCGCGATGTCTCTCAACGAATTGAAGGGAGAAGAATTTTCTGACTTGCCTGCCACAGAAAAAGAAATTACACTCGCTTCGAATATCTTGAAGCAAAGTGGATGGACAGTGAAAGCGTATTTAGGTGTCGAAGCTACTGAAACAAAATTAAAAGAGCTGATCTCACCACAACTCATTCACATTGCTACGCACGGGTTCTTCATTCAGGAGAGTTGGGCAGCAAACCCCATGCTAAAATCAGGGTTAATTTTTGCTGGAGTGAAAAACGAAATAATTACTGACGAAGACGGCATTCTTACTGCACGTGAAGCAAGTGAATTACAATTACGAAATACTTCTCTTGTAGTTCTTTCTGCCTGCGAAACTGGTTTAGGTGAGGTGAAGAATGGTGAGGGAGTTTACGGATTGCAACGAGCTTTTCTTATTGCCGGCGCAAAAAACATCATCATGTCGCTTTGGAAAGTAGATGATGAAGCAACTCAAAAATTGATGACCTTGTTTTACGAAAATTACGCAACAACGCTAGATGTGCGGACATCGTTCGCAAAAGCACAACAGCTCCTTCGACAGGATTACCCAGAACCTTACTATTGGGGAGCTTTTGTGCTTATCGAAAACTAACCATCTTCAAAGGGATACCAAACCACAAAAGAAAATTCAATTATTGAAGTGCTTTAATTGAATTGATGGAATAATTTTTTGAATTTGAAAGCTTATTATTTATTCAGGGCCGGTTGAATTCTAAATAAATGTATATGAACCATAATGATTATCTAAATGCATTTCTTTCCGTTCTTATCGCTTTTTTTTTATTGTCCTGCTCGAATCGTCACGAAACATTATTTACAAAAGTAGAAGCAACGGACTCCGGTATCGATTTTGAGAACATTAACCAGGAGTCCGAGCGAAGTAACATTCTTATGTATGAATATTTTTACAATGGTGGCGGAGTGGCATTGGGGGATATTAATAATGACGGACTCACTGATATCTATTTTACTTCCAATATCTTCAGCAACAAATTGTATTTAAATGAAGGGGGTTTCAAATTTAAAGACATCACCATACAATCCGGCACTGCTTGCGAAATCGGTTGGAAGACAGGTGTCAGTATGGTGGATATTAACAATGATGGATTTCTGGACATTTACGTTTGCCGGTCTGCAAGCCCCGATAAAGAAAGGCGAAGAAATATTCTGTTGATCAACAACGGCGATCTCACCTTCACTGATAGAGCAAAAGATTACAACCTTGATGATGCTTCTTATTCAACGCAAGCCGCATTTTTTGATTTCGATAAGGACAATGATTTGGATATGTTATTACTCAATCATTCGTTGTTAGAGATTTCAAACGTCTTTAACTTATCAGTAAAAAACTCAAATAAGCGTTTTCCAGATGTTGGCAACAAACTTTATCGGAATGATGGCGGTCACTTCACGGATATCAGTGATACTACAGGAGTTTATGGCTCAGCATTTAATTATGGTTTGGGAATAAGTCTTTCCGATGTCAACAACGATGGATGGATTGACATGTATGCGGGCTGTGATTACACAGGCCGCGACAGGCTTTTGATCAATGATCACGGAAAATTTTTCAACGATGTGACTGAGCAAGAGTTAAGTCATATTTCAAAATTCACCATGGGCACCGATATCGCAGATGTCGATGGTGACCAAAACATGGACATCATCACACTCGATATGCTTCCTGAAGATAACTTCCGCCAAAAGCAACTTATGGGCTCCGATCGTTATGATGTTTTTAATGCCATGGTGAAAAGCGGTTTGCAAGCTCAATACATGCGCAATATGCTTCATCTTAATAATGGCAACGGGACGTTCAGTGAAATCGGTCAGCTTGCAGGGATATCGAATACCGATTGGAGCTGGAGTCCATTAATACAGGATTACGATAACGACGGTGTGCAAGACGTTTTTATCACCAACGGATTTAAGCACGACCTCACGAATAATGATTTTGCCAAATTTCAAGCCGCCGATCAGGTTAAAAATGCGCAACTAAAAGGTGAAAAGATTAGCCCTTTAGAAGTCATCAGTAAATTTGAAGAGAATAAGTTAGCCAATTATATTTTTAAAGGTAATGGTGATTTAACTTTTTCGAACGTAACAAAAACCTGGGGACTTGATGAACCCTCCATCTCCAACGGTGCAGCCTATGCCGATCTTGACAATGATGGAGATCTCGATCTCGTCACCAACAACATGAACGACAAAGCGGGCGTGTACAAAAATAATTCTGAGCGACTCAAAAATAATTTTGTTACTGTAAAACTTATTGGCAAACAAAACAAATTTGCTATTGGTGCTAAGGTTACAGTCTTTGCTGGTAATATGAAATTAGCTAAGGAGGTTTTGCCAGTGAGAGGATTTCAATCCACCGTTGATTTTACATTAAATTTTGGCTTAGAGAAAATCCCGAAAGTGGACTCCGTTATTGTGCAATGGCCCGCCGGTGGAAGTACTCTTATTCGTGACGTTACCATCAATAAGCTTCTAATTGTTAAGGAGAATAATGAAC
>DASYTA010000039.1:0-7791 GCA_036002745.1 Cyclobacteriaceae bacterium
TGTACCAATCGGCTGGGCCAATCTTCTTGGAAACCGAATGAATAATCTTTATCCATCGGCTTGGAGAATACGAAACGATTATCATCCAAGCTTAGAAGGTTAAAACATTTTTTAATTTTGATGATTATGAAGATTCTCGGGATTATTCCAGCACGTTATGCTTCTTCCCGTTTTCCCGGCAAGCCTTTAGTGGATATGCTTGGCCAAACGATGATCCAACGTGTTTACAACCAAGTGAAGAAATCAAAAAGACTTTCTCAGGTAGTTGTAGCCACAGATGACAAACGAATTTATGATCATATTCTATCATTTGGTGGCAATGCAGTTATGACTGGTGAAAATCATCCCAGCGGTACTGATCGTTGTTATGAAGCATTAAAAAAATCGAAAGAAAAATTTGATTTTGCTATAAACATCCAGGGAGACGAACCTTTCATCGATCCGAATCAAATCGATTTGCTTTGTGCGTCATTAAATGAAAAAACTGAATTAGCTACGCTCATTCAAAAAATTGCAACGCTGGAACAACTGAACTCTCCTGGAGAAGCAAAAGTTGTGATCAATCATCTTCAAGAAGCGATTTACTTCAGTCGATCGCCAATTCCATTTGTACAAAAGGCTGATCAAAAAGATTGGCTTAACAAAACTACATTCTATCGTCATGTTGGATTATATGCCTACAGAGGCGATATCTTAGAAAAAATTACTCGCCTCTCTCCTTCCCTACTTGAGAAAGCCGAATCGCTTGAACAACTTCGTTGGATTGAAAACGGCTTCAAAATAAAAACGGTAGAAACGGAAATGGAAGAGAGTATTTGCATTGATACCCCTGAAGACTTACAAAAAGCATTATTGATCTTGAAGTCAGGGAAAACAAACTAAGTGGCTTCGATTAAACAACAGCTCTACGCTCTGTGTTTGAAATATATCGACGAGCGAATAAAAAGTGCAGAACAAGCTATCCAGTTTGCACAGGGGTCTGCTAATGAAGAAACTAAAAGTAGTTCTGGTGACAAATACGAAACCGGTCGTGCAATGGCACAACTCGAGATTGAAAAAATCAATACCCAACTAAACGAATCAAAAAAAATAAAACTGAATCTTATTCAATTAGAAAATGCTGCAGTCAATGAAAGGGTGCAACCCGGAAGCCTGGTGATCACCAGTCAAGGCAAATTCTATATTTCTATTCCTGCAGGACAATTCACCATTGACAAAGAAATCTATTTTGCAATCTCACCGTCTTCGCCAATTGCCCAACAACTTCTGTTTTCAAAAGTGGGTGATCATTTTGAGTTCAATAAAAAGGAGTTTGTTATTCAGCAAATTTTATAAGCATAAAAAAGGCCACGGTAAAGCGGCCTAATTAATTAAAACTCTGTAAAAATTATTTCTTACTCACACCCGGTTCACGTTTCAAGAACTCATCATACAACAAAGTCTGACGGCTTTGCATCGGGATTTGCCAGCCATCGATGAACACTTGTTTAATCTGTGTTTTGGTTTCAAACGGATCGCCATCGCATACAAACAATGTTGCGCTCTTTCCTGTTTCGATAGAACCTAATTTATCCGACACACCAAAAATTTCGGCAGGTACAATTGTGATCGCTTTCAAAGCTTCTGCTTTGTCCATACCGTAGGCTACTGCAAAGCCTGCATGGTAAGGCAGATTGCGAAAATTCTGATTGCCTTTTTCTTCTGAACGAATCGCTACTTTTATTTCTGCCTTCTTCAACATACCTGCATTTGCATAGGCCTGATCATAACGATCGTATTCGCGAGTAGGCAATTCCAAAATACTTCCGGTGATCACCGGAATTTTTGATTTAGCAATTTGATCCGCCACACGCCAGCCTTCAGCAACACCGGTAAGCACTACTTTCGCAATCTTCTTTTCTTTTACCCATTTCAATGCAGCAGTAATGTCTTTTGCAGCGTTCGCTTCAATAAGCAAAGTGCCTTCACCTTTTACAACAGGCAACAACGCTTGCATCTCAGGGTAATATCCGGCATTTTTTCCATGCGTGGCGGAATCCACTTTATAATATTGAACTGCACGCTCCCACACTTCATTTAAATTCTTGAGAGCTGCTTCAGTTGCCTTTTTTAATTCTTCATCAGTTCTTCGATCGAAGAAACCTCTCCGGGCAGAGTTAGGAAAATTTAATACAACACCTTCAAAGCCTACGGACATTTGCTCCGGTGTATAGCCATGCAAATTTATAAGTGCAGCTGTTCCTGGAAATAAACCTCCCGATGGTGACGATAGCGCTGTAGTTACACCGCTTACACGTGTGATGGGAATTGCCACTGCATTCGGATTGACAGCCGTTAATGCTTTCATTTGCGGCACCACTTCGCCAAGTTCGCTGAAGTCAGTAGTGCGTGGGTCTGAGCCAACTTCGGAAAGACCAAGGTTCGTGCCGCTATCAATCATTCCGGGATAAACAGTCAAGCCTTTGCAATCAATCACTTCTGTGCCTTGTGGAATTGTAATTCCAGTACCCACAGCAGTGATCTTACCACCGCTGATTAAAACGGTTCCATTGGTGATTGTCCCTTTCGTTATTGTCTCGATCGTGGCATTCGTCAACGCAAATGATCCGTATTTTCCTTTTGGGTTTTGAGCATCAATATGAAATACCAGCGCACACAGCAACACTGTGCACAAACCGGTGAGTAGTTGAATCTTCTTCATAAATTATTTTTTTTCTGTCGCAGACAAATCACCAAACAAAAATTCCGTTCCATCCATACAATGATCACGGCCTTTATCGCTTAAATAAACGTCATCCATATTCTGTTTTGGATCGGGCATCAAACGCATGTCGGCAGGATCGTTGGCGCGATCGAAGCGAACAATTCCATCCACGATGGTGAATTGAGGAACACCATAAACAGACAACGGATGATTTTTGAATATTGCTATGTCGGCATCTTTACCTGTCTCCAGCGAACCAGTGCGTGAGTCAATTCCTAATTGCTTAGCCGGGTTGATTGTAATTAAAGACAATGCTTCATCATCCGAAAGCTGACCATACTTTTGTGTCTTGCCAGCTTCGTGATACAAATGACGCATCATCTCACCATCATCTGAATTGATGGAAGTTGTTACTCCATTTTTTGTAAGAATGGCTGCGTTGTACGATGTTGAATAGTATACTTCAAATTTATACGCCCACCAATCGGAGAACACAGAAGCCATCGCACCATAAGCCGCTAGCTCAGGAGCAACTTTAAATCCTTCGTTCACGTGCTGAAAAACAATTCGTTTTACTCCAAAATCTTTGCAGACTTTCAATAACATAAAAATTTCATCGGCGCGATAGCTGTGGCAATGAATGATAATATTACCTTTTAAAATTTCAGCCAACGTCTCAAGACGGAGGTTGTACACTGGTGAAGCTCCACGAAAACCTTTCACTGATTTATTCTTATTGTAAGTATCCCAGTCTTCCGAATATTTCCTTGCCTGAGAAAAAGCCTGACGGATAACAAACTCAATACCCATGCGCGTGCGTGGCACAATGTTGTTACCACCGCCATGAACACGTGTAGGATTTTCACCAAGAGCAAACTTGATCGTGCGAGGAGCTCCTTCCATTTTCAACGCATCATTATCAAGCGTGCCATAGCGAAGCTTAAGCGTTTCACACTGACCGCCAATAGCGTTGGCAGAACCGTGCATAGCATGAACTGTAGTAACACCTCCACCCAACGCGCGATAAATTCCGATCTGTAGAGGATTCACCACATCACCCTCATTTACTTCTGCCGTAACGGGGCTTGTTGCCTCGTTGATTGCATCAAGTGCAATATGCGAGTGTGCATCGATGATGCCAGGCATCACAAACAATCCTGTCGCATCTATAGTTTTTACTCCTTGAGGTGCAGCAATGTTTTTTCCAATCTGGGCAATCTTACCATCTTTAACCAAAACATCCGTTTCGGTAAAGTTTCCTTTTGTAACGGTAAGCACTGTTCCATTCTTTATTAACACACTGCCCTTGTCCTGGCCTAGCACCCAAACTGAACAAACCAGGCAAATGAAAATTGAAAATATCTTTCTCATAAAAATTCAGGTTAAAATTTTGGGTCTTTTGTAGCCTTAACTGGAAAACTTCCATTCGGACCCGCTGTCATCGTCCCTTCAAAATTGTTTCCGTCAATATCTACAGACACTTCAACATTTAGAGTCGCTCCACTGTTGTCGTATTGAAATGTGAACGACAATTTCTTGCCGTCTAATTCCACATTCTTTATTTCAACTTCTTTGCCAGTAAAGCTATTGGTGATCGTGCCAGAATAACTCCCCTTCTCTTCCTTTATAACCAACTTTCCGGTGGCAGTACCTTGAGGTGTTTCTGTGCTATAACTCCAGTTTCCTTTCGCAGAAACTTTGTCATCCTTCTTTGCTTCCTTAGTTTCCATTTTATATAGGGCGCCATCAACGAACACATAACGCACTTTTGATTTCTCATCAAAATACGGTTTGTAGGAAACTACCAGGTTGGCCATCTTTCCGTTGTCTACAGTACCCATGCGATCGCTGAGTCCAAGTAATTGTGCAGGATTTGTAGTAAGTCCAGCCAATGCTGCATCTTCTGTCAACCCCGCTTTGATCATTCTTCTCAAGTTTGCTTGAATGTCCTTTGTTTTTGCGCTCATCGCGGAAAAACCGTATGTCACTCCAGCTTTAGTGAATTCAGATGGTTGAGAAGTGTACGAAGCAATCGCGTCTTTCTTTTTCTTTTCTAATGCTTCCTTTTCTAAATCAAGAGGAGTTTTTATCTTTTCTTTCTTCGGCTCTTCATTTTTTGTACTGTCTTTCTTTACATCCTTTCCTGGCTTGTCAGTTTTCTTTTCATCTTTCTTTACCTCCTCAGGCAAATCAAGAGAAAGAAAAACTTTAGCGCCTGAAGATTTTATTTTAGGAATGATCGGCCAGCCTTCTTTTACATCACCGATGAGAAGTGAAAAGCCTAAATCATTTTTCAGCGTAAACACACGTTGCGTCTCCATTACTTTCTCCGACTTGAACAGTACGGGAATCCGTTGATCAATCACTGGATAAAATGATTCAAGTATTCTATCATTCTCCGGTCTGGGAAGTGAATTACGATTAGCTGCGTATACCGATTGATACGATTTGGTAAGTGAAGCATTTCTATAGAGCTCCCTGAACTTCGCCATCACGGCCATCACGGTATTAGGGTAAACATTCTGTGCTCCTGATAATTCTGAATAAAGCGCTGAGTTGTTGACCAACACCATATCATCAGGTGATTTGCCACCTAACAAGACAATCGCTGCAGAGCCTGGCAAAAAATTTCCGTAAGGAACAACTTGCGAAACTGTAAAGCCAAGATTGCGCAATTCTTCTACTGATTTGTCATTAGGGTTCAACCAATTCCTAACATCATTTTGCGGAGTGATCCCTGCGCGCTCTGCCGGAGGGTTACCTGGATCTTTCACCTTCTCTTTTTCTTTTTCTTCTTTCGGTTTTGTAACTCCGGTACGTGATAAACCATCAATGAAACCAGCATAGACAAACATGGAGTCAGCTTTGATGATGATGGCTTCAGGAGGAACGGAAACACCAATACCTACAGCAGTGATTAATCCATCTTTCATCACCACAGTTCCTTTCTCAATTTTTCTGCCCGGACCTTGCACAATCGTTGCATTCGTGATAGCATAAGCACGACCCACCGGTGCAATGAGTGACTTTTCTTCCAGAGCCTGACCTTGCTGGGCCCAACTCATTGCTGGCCAAAGAAGGCTTGCTACCATGAGTGGCCGAAGTCTCTTATTGTAAAAATATTTAATCATAGGATAGATTTATAAAGATTGAAAAGTAGGTGATTTCATCATGCCCACAAAACCACTTACAGGAATGGCGATTATAGCAAGATTAATGGTTTAGGATTCGGTAGAAAACAAAAGGCACCACATGGGTGCCTTTCATCAAAATATCTTAGGAAATTAAAATCAGTAATATGCAGTGTAAATAGCTAACAATAAACCAATAATGATGAGTGCACCTACCGTAAATGAGGTAGATGTCTTAAACATCGAAGCATCGATCTCAAGTCCTTTAGGTTTCACACCTTTCGCATTTTCGTAAAGACTGATCACAATCATGCCGATAACGCAAAGTATGAAGACAAATGCCATCCGGTCGAGAAATGGAATTTCATAAACACCATTAATAGGTAGTGAGAACCCTGTGGAATACAAGAACTCCAAATTCACCATGCCTGGTAAGAATTTAAACACAACTGAAAAAATGAATCCACCGATCATGGCAAACAACGCTGCATTAGATGTCGTTTTCTTCCAGAAGAAGCCTAACAAAAACATGGCAAAAATTCCAGGAGAAACGAAACCTGTATATTCCTGAATGTATTGAAAGCCTTGCTTGCCTTCGCCCATCAACGCATCGCCCAACGCCATGGTAAGAATAATGCCAAGGATGGTTGAAACTATAATTGCCCACTTACCAACACTCACAACTTTTGCTTCAGTTGCAGTTGGGTTAAAAGCTTTTTTATAAATATCGAGCGTGAAGATGGTGCTAATGCTATTCACTTTTGCGGCGAGTGAGGCAATAACCGTTGCAGCAAATGCAGCCACTGTAATTCCTTTAATTCCTTTAGGCAACAGGAGCAACAAGGTTGGATACGTCCGGTTGCTATCGGCGGTAGAAACACCATCCTTAGTAATGTTAATTAAAGAAGTGTCGATCATGTTGTGATTATACAAGTAGAAGATCGCAATGCCAGGGATAACAATGATCAACGGAGTAACCATTTTCAAAAACGCAGCAAACAAAATTCCCTGGCGAGCCACAGGTAAGCTTGCACCTAATGCACGTTGTGTGATGTATTGATTGCAGCCCCAGTAATTTAAATTAGCGATCCACATTCCACCCAACAACACACTTAAACCAGGAAGATCGATGTAATTACTGTTCGACTGATCAAAAATCATTTTAAAATGCTGCGGCATCTCGCCTTGCAAGATGGAAAGTCCTTTCAACATTCCTCCCTGTGCAGAAACAAGATTTAATGTCACGTACAAGCCAAGAACACCGCTGAACACTAAAAAGAAAACGTGAATGGCCGAAGTGTAGCCTACTACTTCCATTCCGCCTAAAGCGATAAACACAGAAAGGATGGCCAACAAGAATACGCACAATGCAAAACTCCAGCCCGTTATTCCTGAAACTGCTATGGCACCCAAATAAAGAATTGACAACAGGTTCACTACGATATACAACAAAAGCCAAAACACCGCCATGATCATCGCTACTTTGTTATTGTAACGTTCATGCAGAAACTGTGGCATCGTGTAAATTTTGTTTTTCAAATAAACAGGCATGAAAAACACAGCGACTATAATCAATGTGAGTGCAGCCATCCACTCGTATGACGAAATGGCTAGTCCAAGTTTGAATCCGGAACCGCTCATACCCGTCATTTGCTCGGCAGAAATATTAGATGAAATCAACGAAGCACCAATGGCCCACCACGTGAGTGTTCCTTTGGCTAGAAAGAAATCACCCGAATCTGCTTCTAGATTTTTCTTTCTGTTGTAAATCCAATAGCCATAAAAGGAGACTAGTACAAAGTAAATGAGTAGAACAAGGTAGTCTACCGTTTGAAGAGTTTGCATTTTAGTAGGGTTAGGTTAGGGGTTTAGTAATGATTAAAAAGTCAATCGATGGTGGCCAGAGAGAGATATTTCACGATTAGTCTATCGATTAACCATCAACGGGCCAACTCC
>DASYTA010000040.1:0-5066 GCA_036002745.1 Cyclobacteriaceae bacterium
GGTCATTGTCAATGAACCACCAACTGCCTTGTCGTTGAACAAACTCACCTTTTCATTTTCACCTTTCAAAGCCAACGAATAGAGCAATGGAAGATAGTGCTCTGGCGTTGGTATGGCCAGGTTGAACTCTTTGCCTTGTGATTGAAAGTTGATAAGTTGCTGATGATCACCCGATAGGATGAACTTCTTCATTTTATCGCTGGCTTCGATGGCCCAATCATAACCATAGTTATCGGTATTCAGTTTGTCCCAAGCTACCATTCGTAGATTGTGTACCATGTTTCCACTTCCGACAATGAGTACACCTTTCTTGCGCAACGATGAAAGTTCCTTGGCTAGATCATAATGGTATTGCGGAGTCTGGTAATAATCCAGGCTCATTTGAATTACGGGAACATCCGCGTTGGGGTACAAATGCTTGATCACACTCCATGCACCATGATCCAGTCCCCATTTGTCATCGAGTCCCACTACCGTCTTCTTAACGATCTGTCTAGTTTCAACCGCCAACTCCGGACTTCCCGGTGCGGGATACTGAACATCAAACAATGCTTTTGGAAAGCCACCGAAGTCATGAATGGTTGGGGGATGCGCCATGGCAGTTACAAAAGTGCCTCGAGTTTCCCAGTGTGCCGACACACATAAGATGGCATTTGGCTTTGGAATTTCTTTACCAATCGTTCTGAATTTTTCAACAAATTCATTTTCCTCGATGGCGTTCATTGGGCTGCCATGACCTAAGAAAAGCACGGGCATTTGCTCCGTGCTGCTCAAAGGCTCTGTCATTTTGTTTAACTCATTCAACTTCATATTTGCTCCCGCAATGGGCAATAAAGCTATCGATTTTAAAAAACTCTTTCGATCCACAAAGAAGTACTAAGCTTGTTTTACAAACTGAACTTCAGCACTGATCTTTACTTCATCACTCACTAACACACCACCGGTTTCAAGCGCTGCATTCCAGTTAAGTCCCCAGTCTTTCCTATTAATTTTACCATTAAGTGAGAAACCTGCTTTCTCATTTCCCCAAGGATCTTTGTTAATTCCGCCAAACTCTACATCAAGTGAGATTTCATTACTTACGCCTTTAATCGTAAGAACACCTTTTAACTGGTAATTTTCATCATCAATCTTTTTGAAAGATGTTCCTGTGAATTTAAGCTCGGGATAATTTGCCACATCAAAGAAATCCGCGCTCTTCAAATGACCATCGCGATTATCTTCGTTCGTGAAAATTGAAGAGGCGTCGATCGTGGCACTGATTGATGATTTACTGAAGTCATTTCCTTCTGTATTTATTTCCGCTGTGAATTTTCTAAACTCTCCTTTCACATTCGTGATCATCAAGTGTTTTACTTTGAAAACGATCTCACTGTGTGTTGGGTCAACTGCCCATTTTGTTTTTGTTTGTACTGTTGCTGTTTCCATATTGATTTTAAATTAAAAAGTTATTAGTCTTTATCTACAATTGATTGATTATTTTTCTTATCCATGAAGTCGCAAAGTTTCCAGCCTTCTGCTTACTGAAAGATCACCGACGATTATCGGAATGAATCCGGCCGAAAGAATTAGTTTAGAAACTACTTGCAATGCATCGCTATTATTGCCAGCTATAAAAATCTCACCTGTGTCATTTACAATTGATGAAGTTTTAAAATCTCTGGCAAAAACAGTGTTGAACGTTTTAACCACTTTAGAATAAGGAAGTAATTTCTGCAGCTCTTCTGCAGCACTGGTCTCCGACGAACCGGCATACGCTTTATAAGTTCGTGTGGCTGGACTAGAAATGCTAACCACCACTTTACCAACAGCTACTTCTTTTATTCTGTCTATCACTTCCCGATCTAACTCATTAGACGTAGCTATGATGATCACATCGGCCTCCCAACACGCTTCCTTAGCGCAACTATTTACTTCTATCTCAGCCGTTGCCCCTGACCCAATAAGATTAGATCGTAAAGCTTCCAAAGCTTCCTCATCCTTTCCCATTAAAAGCAGACGGTCATTAATCCTCGAAAGTGTTTTCGCAATAGAAGAGCCCGCACTTTCAGTGGCTCCGATAATCGCGATGGTTTGTTTGAGTGCCATAGTCTTTGCCGTTTTGTTGATACAAAGCTATAGCGGCCTGAAGCGGTATCCATTGACATAGAATAAGAAAGAACTTGATCTAGATCAAGGAAGTTATTTCTTCGTTGAAATCTGTTTGCGAATACGACTCAATGTTTCCGGCGTAATGCCGAGATACGATGCAAGGTCATGCTGAGGTGAGCGGTTAATGAGATCAGGGTAAGCCTTCATCAGTTTCTTATACTTTTCTTCCGCGCTGTCACTTTGTGTACTCGTTACTCTGCGGCGCAATGCAACAATATTGTTCTGCATTAAAAGTCTGAAGTAACGTTCCATTCTTGGAACCTTCTCCATCAATTCTTCTAATGTAGTATTAGTCAACAGCAGCAACTCGGAATCTTCAAGTGCTTCAATATTATATTGAGCGTCATCTCCCGAAAGAAAACTTGACATATCAGAAGCCCACCAGCCTTCCATTGCAAACTGAATAACATGCTCATGCGATTTGTCATCGGTACTAAACAACCGCAGTAATCCTTTCTCTACAAAAGCAAGATACTGGCACACATCTCCAGCATTCAATAAATACTGCCTCTTCCTGAGTTTCTTTGGAATGAAGTAATGTTTAATCGTTTCTTTCTCCTCAGGAGTCAACGTCACCTTTGCCTTAATACTTTCATGGAGACGTTCATACATATCGTTACTTCTATCCATTAAGTTCTTCGCCATTTATTTTAGTTAAAGATAAATTTATTAGCTTGGATTCAATTCAAGGTTTCAAACTAAAATTAAAATTTATGAATCGTCTAATCGTCGTAGTAATAGTTAGTCTCCTTATCAAAGGCGCAATCGCACAGCCACTCACGTCAACAGCGATTGACAACCTGGTTGCCAAATCGATGAAGGCATTCGAAGTGCCAGGTATGGCTGTGGCTATTATCAAGGACGGTAAAGTAATTCACTCGAAGGGATATGGAGTACGATCACTCAATTCACCCGCCAAGGTCGATGAGAACACGCTCTTTGGAATTGCCTCCAACAGCAAAGCTTTTACAGCCGCTGCATTGGGAATGCTCGTAGATGAGAAAAAATTAACCTGGGATACAAAAGTAAGAGACGTTATTCCTGAATTTAAATTATACAGTCCGTTCGTTACGGAAGAATTCACCGTTCGCGATCTCCTCACCCACCGAAGTGGTCTAGGACTTGGTGCTGGCGACTTGATGTTCTTTCCCGATTCCAGCGACTTCACGCTCAAAGATGTCATTTACAATCTTCGCTTTCTCAAAGCAGTTTCAAGTTTCAGAACGAAATATGATTATGACAACAACTTATATATTGTTGCAGGCGAAGTTGTCCATCGCATCAGCGGATTGACTTGGGAGGATTTTATTGAGCAAAGAATCTTAGCTCCTTTAGGAATGACGAAATCTGCTGCTTCATTTCCGAGACTAAAGGATAAATCCAATGTAATTGATCCTCATGCCGCCGTTGAAGGAAAAGTAAAAGTGATCAAGCGCGAAGATATCAATGTTGGTAATGCAGCCGGAGGAATTAATTCAAGCATTGCCGATTTGGCAAAATGGGTTCAACTGCATCTATCACATGGATTGTATAATGGAAATCAAAAATTATTTTCAGAAGATGTTCACGAAGAAATGTGGACTCCACAGACTATTATTCCGGTGAGAAGACCAGGAACTTATAATACTCACTTTGCGGGATATGGACTTGGATTCTTCCTATCAGATGTGAAAGGTTATAAACAAATTTCACATACCGGCGGTCTTGCTGGAATCGTTACGCAAATCACGATGATACCAGAATTGAATCTTGGAATTATTGTGTTGACCAATCAGCAAGAAGGCGGAGCATTTTCGGCGGTGACGAATCAAATCAAGGATAGCTATTTTGGAATTACAGGTACAGATCGCGTTACCGAATATTCAGCGCAACGACATAGCGGAGTAGAGAAAGCTCACCATGAAACCGATTCGCTTTGGAACATCGCAAAAAACTCGAACAAAGCCTCAGTCAACTTCAGCAACTTTGCCGGCACCTATAAAGATAGTTGGTTTGGGGAAGTAGTCATCTCCGCTAAAAATGGAAAATGGTTATTTGATTCGAAGCGATCTCCCAAACTAACGGGTGAATTGTTCTACTTTAATGGAAACACCTTTATCGTAAAATGGAAGCACCGCTATTTTGACGCTGATGCTTTTGTTACGTTCCAATTAGATGAACAAGGAAAAGGTTCTGGGATAAAAATGAAAGCTATCTCGCCGCTCACGGACTTCAGTTACGATTTCCATGACTTAGACTTTCATCGAGAGTAAATCTTTGTAGTTAAACTCCAACAATCTTACAGCACTACCAAGAATTAAGATTTCTCCAACAGCGAAAAATCCCCAGCTGAACGATTGAGGAATATAGTTTGAGGCGATCGATATAAAGTCTTTGTTCTGCATGATGGTGGAGTAATCAAATCCATTTGCGATAATGATGCTGCCGTAATCTTTCATGAACGTGTAGAGTATAACTGTGCTACCCACTATCAATAAAGTCCACAATCCGAAGGTAAGTTGTTTGTCACTTCGAAGGATCACAAAGGCCAGCAAGATCATTGTCACCGAACAAATGACTGGCGCAAGCACAGGACCAAGCCATGTGAATGGAATGAGAAATAGAATATCCCATTCAAACACCGACGAAGGCCAATTGATAAATACTTTCAACCACAGGTAATAGAAAATATCCCACACCGCAAAGCTCAACAAGAAATAAGCGAATCGGTCTTTGAAGCTTTTTCCAGCCAACCATCCCACACCGATTAACATAACAACAGTTGCTGCTTCTCTTACAATTTCAATTAATAAAATTTGCTGATCGATCATTTTCATAGCAACCGTGAAACCATCTGGGTAATACAGCGCACGCAAATAAACAACAACAGCACTTTCCAAAGCAGCCATCGCAATACTGAAGCCGCTTACCACAAG
>DASYTA010000041.1:0-5112 GCA_036002745.1 Cyclobacteriaceae bacterium
TTATCATCATGACTTCGAATATTGGTGTGCGTGATTTGAAAGATTTTGGTTCAGGTATCGGATTCACAACAAAAGCTAAGCAAGACAACGAAGAGGAGTTGATGAAAAGCACTATTCAGAGTGCTTTGAAACGTGCCTTTAGCCCTGAGTTTTTGAATCGCCTTGATGATGTAATCGTATTCAATTCGTTGCAACGCGAGCACATCCACAAGATAATCGATATCACACTTGGAAAACTTTTTGCGAGAATCTTGACGTTGGGTTACAACGTTGAGCTAACAGAAAAAGCAAAAGACTTCCTGGCGGAAAAAGGTTACGATCATCAGTTTGGTGCTCGTCCTTTAAATCGAGCCATTCAAAAATATCTGGAAGACCCCGTTGCCGAAGAGATCCTGAAAGGGGAAGTTTCTGAGGGTGGAACAATCTTGGCGGATTATGAAGGCACAGGCGATGTGCTAACTATAAAATCCAAGAAGGCCAAAGCCTCTTCGAAAGAGAAGAAAAGCGAATAAATTGCATTAAATCAATATTTTGAAAGGGCGGGTTTACCGCCCTTTTTCATTCCATACCCGTTGGTGTATAACTCTTCAAAGGCATTTTCTCAAATGCTTAACTTACAGCGTGATTAGTAACAAATCAAGGTTGTATTGGAGTCTCCAAATTGGAGGGTGGGCTCTATATGCTATTCTGCAAAGTGCGGTTAGAATTTTCATAGCTTCTGATCTGGGGTCATCCAATACTAACAGAATCATTTTCTTTTTCTACGAAGCTTTGTTGTGCCTTTTTGTCACTCATATTTATCGCTACTTCATTAATCGGTGGCGTTGGCTCTCGTTGGGAATGGTCATGGTGAGTTTACGCATGATATTGTGCGTTTTAGCGATGGGGGTGATCATGTATTTCTTGCGCATTCCTGTATCGATACCGTTAGGGATAAATGCGACTCGTGCTTTTGATGGATTACACATCCTACAAGGATCCCTGACTTATTCAATTATCTTTTTTTTATGGTCAGCCCTTTACTTTATCTATAACTATTTCGAACGATACAACAAGTCGCTCAAGATGGATGCTACTGTAAAGGAAATTGAGCTAAATAACTTAAAAGCCCAACTTAACCCTCATTTCATTTTCAATGCCATGAATAGTATCAGGGCACTGGTAGATGAAAATCCTATAAAATCGAAGCTGGCAATTACTCAACTTTCTAACATTCTTAGAAACTCTCTAGGCACAGATAAAAAAGGGCTTACTAAATTCGAAGATGAGCTTAAAATAGTGAAAGATTACCTAAGCCTAGAGAGCATCCGATTTGAAGAACGCCTCCATATTGAGTATCACATTGCAACTGGATCAAACGATTTCTGGGTACCTCCTTTTATGATTCAAACGCTTGTAGAAAATGGTATCAAACATGGAATATCTAAATTGACAGAAGGTGGTACAATTACCCTGAAAACTGTTATTCTGGATGATGAGTTGAAAATCCAAATTAGCAATAGCGGTCATTACGTAAATGGCCATAAGGGCGGGTTGGGGCTAACCAATACAGTTCAGCGCCTGAAGCTACTGTATGGAGATGCCGCTTATCTACGAATTAGTAACGAAAAAAATAATTCTGTTTTGACAGAAGTTAAAATCCCTCATCTATACAACTTATAAATTGCCATAAAATGAAAGCTTTAGTGATTGATGACGAGCGATTGGCTCGAAAAGAATTAATGAAATTGTTAGAAGAGCATCCTTCAATTGAAGTTGCGGGGGAGGCTATGAATGCGGATGAAGCAGAAAAGATGATCGAAGAACTCAATCCTGATCTTCTTTTCTTGGATATACAGATGCCCGGCCGCAATGGCTTTCAACTTTTGGAGTCGCTGGACTCAGTGCCTTTTGTGGTGTTTACCACAGCCTATGATGAATTTGCCCTAAAGGCGTTTGAGGTAAATGCCTTGGATTACTTGTTAAAACCCATTCAACCGGAGCGTCTTAGCGAGGCTGTGCATAAGATCATGGAAAAAGAAAAAGCCAGAGCAGGCAGGGCTTTTGATAAAAAATTAGGATTAGAAGATCAAGTATTTGTGAAAGATGGAGAGCGATGCTGGTTTGTGGGCTTAGCCAATGTGCGGATGTTTGAATCGGATGGAAACTACATTAAAGTTTACTTCGACAACAACAAGCCAATGATTCATAAATCATTGAATGCCTTAGACGAAAAGCTTGATGAGCGCGCTTTCTTTCGCGCCAGCCGTAAACACATCATCAACTTAAGTTGGGTGGAGGGAATCGAAACCTGGTTCAATGGCGGATTGATGGTTAAGCTAAGAGGTGGCGACAAAGTGGAAGTAAGCCGCAGGCAGGCCGCTAAGTTTAAAGACATGATGAGTTTATAAAAAATTAGCCCTGGCTTTTTCAAAAACCAGGGCTAATGCTAAAATCCTTTTTTATTTCTATGCCGGGGCAGTTGATTGCTCCATTTTAGTTTGCTGTTTCAAAATCACTGATTTCTTGGCTTTGTAACCGCAATAGCCGCATAGGTAATGTTTAACAATTTCTCCTTCTTCGGTATCGGTAGGCTGTTTCAGAATTTCTTCTTTCACCACCTTAAAGGTTTGATAGTTACACTCAGGGCACTGAAGCGCGTGTAAGTGGCCAGCGTATTTTTCAATTTGAATAAATCCGGTTTCCTCGTCTTTCCATACATCGTAGTCAACAGAGAAAACATTTTCTTCAGCCTGCATACCTTCATCCAAGTAAGCATCCTCTTCTTCTTCGCTCAACAGCTTCATTGGTTTGCCCGTTTTCGGAGAAATCCGAGGTCTATAGCGAAGCACCTTCAAGCGTTTCTCAATATAAAATGGGTAGTAAAACTTAAGCAGGTTTTGAACAATTACTGCTACAATCAACCCCATGGCTGCAGTAACGAAAATTCTCACACCAATGCGCACCGGCGTAATTTCCGTAATGGCTGCATTAGCAAAAAAACATCCACCGATAATCAAAATTATTACAGCAATCCAAAGGCTACTGATTTCATATTTATTAATGAAATCATATTTTTCTTTGCTGCCCTTTGTGGTAGACAATTTAATGTAATAGCCCAGAGCAATAAGAAGGCCTACGGCCCAACACAAATAAGCTAAATTGGCCGCCAAGGCATTCCATGAATCGTAGTTTTGAACAGGCTCTTCGGGGTCTTGGGCGTAGGCACCAATCGCCACCAAAAGAAAAGCCATCGTATTAACAAATCTCATAATTGGTTAGATTTTCGGGTTTGTCTGTTAAAGAGATCAAATATAATTAAAACTGTTAATTTTTGTGCTCCGGCAATTAACAAATATAACGATCTTGAAGATATGGCGGAGCCCGGAGTTCCGAAAAAAAAGAGTTCTACGCCCTAATTGCATTCGACATAAAATCCGAAAGAATGCGTAACGCTTTATCGGGCTGTTCAAACATCCCCATGTGACCCGTATTTTCTAAAATGTGAACCCAGCTGGTTTTTGCCAAATGGCCAAATTCACGAACTGATTCCACACTGATGATGCTGTCGTTATCCCCTGTAATTGTAAGTAAAGGTTTTTGGAATTCTTTAAGGAAATCGATTGATGAAGGCCGGTCTCTCATCGCAGAAGTATATGCCAGTAGGGTTTCTTCAGAAGTTCTTCTAGCAATTTTATATACATCAGGAATGGCCGGATGCTTCTTATCAAGAAATAACCCGGGCACATACGTATCTATAAATGGATCAACACCATTTTTTTTTACAAATTCAATGACTTTGTTTCGATTTGATTTTCGATCATCGCTATCAGGGTATGGAGTGGAATTAAATAAACATAAACCTGAGATTTTCTCTTGGCCTTGTTTTGCCATTGCCAATGCTGTGTATCCTCCCAAGGAGTGCCCAACTAAAAATGGTGACCTGATATTCTCTTGATCAATCCAGTTAAGAAGGTCTTTGGCTACATCTTGAATTGTGAAAGGAGTCGCGGGAAGTGGGCTATCACCAAAACCCGGAAGATCAATAGCGAAAACTTCAAATGCTTCGCTCAGCTTTTCAGCAAACCCATTCCATATTTCATGAGTTTCACAAAAGCCGTGAATTAATAAAACCGGTTTCCCTTTTCCTGATTTTCGAAAGAAAATTTTTTCCATTAAGCGATGGACTTCGCAGGTTCAAGCATCAACAACACCGCCTTTTCAATTCCGTCAGCATCAAATCCACATTCGCGATGCAATTCAATTTGTTCACCATGTTCTATTACAGCATCGGGAATGCCCAGCCTTTTAATTTCAGCCTGATAATGATGGTCAACCATAAATTCAATAACAGCGCTTCCAAATCCACCCTGTACACAACCATCCTCCACCGTGATTACTTTCTTGAACTTGCTGAAAATATCATGAAGTAATTTTTCATCCAACGGTTTTACAAACCGCAAATCGTAGTGAGCGATGCTAAGCCCTTGTTTCTCCAACTTCTCACAGACTTTCACTGCGTAATTTCCGATGTGACCGATGGTTAAAATGGCCAATTCATCTCCGTCATTAATTTTTCTGCCTGTTCCTATTTCGATTTTTTCAAAAGGAGTTTTCCAATTCGGCAACACTCCCTGACCACGCGGATAGCGGATGGAGAAAGCTTTTCCTTCTCTTGGAAGTTGTGCCGTGTACATCAAGTTCCTTAATTCCGACTCATTCATCGGCGCAGCGACAATCATATTTGGCAGACATCTGAAATAGGCTAAGTCATAAGCTCCGTGGTGTGTTGGGCCATCAGAGCCAGCAAAACCTGCTCTATCAAGACAAAAATTCACTGGCAAATTCTGAATACAAACATCATGCACTACCTGATCATAGGCACGCTGCATGAAAGAACTATAAATATTACAAAACGGAATTAGTCCTTGCGTAGCAAGTCCCGCTGAAAATGTAACGGCATGTTGCTCAGCTATACCCACATCAATGGCACGATCGGGCATTTCTTTCATCATAATATTCAATGATGAGCCTGATGGCATCGCAGGTGTAATGCCAACGATTTTATCGTTCAATTTTGCGAGTTCAACCAAGGTGTGGCCAAAGACATCTTGATATTTTGGCGCTTGAGGT
>DASYTA010000042.1:0-3872 GCA_036002745.1 Cyclobacteriaceae bacterium
TCATAAGCAGGAAGATAAACAGTATAATGTCCTTGATTCGAAACTTTAGCTTCGCGAATGGCCGAACGAATCACTGGCGTAAAAATATTTTTGTCGTACTCTTCAAAATGAAAACCAACATATTTTTTTACAGGTGCATAATTTTTGAGAATCCATTCACCAAATGGATCAACAAACTTTGGTCTTGGTGCATTTTTGGCGAGTATCGCAGCCTGGTGACTCAATGAAATAATCGGTATTTCTTTCTTCCGCGCAGCCCAGGCAGAAATAGCTTCAAAGTCGTTAACGATCAGATCATATTTCTCTACAGGAAATTCTTTGATCTCCCGCATTACATCTTTACTACTGTTTTTCTGAAACGTCTTAAAAAAATTGATACCACCACTCTTACCAAAATAAAAACTCAATCCTTTGGATTTGTACTTGACAGGATAAGGCAGCTTCACTTCTGCTTGTGCTCCACTTACAAAGAGGTCGAGCGTACCGTATTTTTTTAGTTCAGGAATAACATCAACAGCACGGGCGAGGTGACCGTTGCCGGTGCCTTGAATAGCGTAGAGAATCTTCATTTTTTGATGGGCAAGAATTCATTGACAAGGTCTTTAAATATCTCGTCATTATCCAAATCCTTTCTAGAACCTTTTTGAATTTTTATTGACTTTGCCTTGATGTCTTCTGCATAACGGTAGATGCTCCACTCCCCTTGATTATATTCCAATGCAGTGAGGTTCTCTACCCAGTCTCCGGAATTAAGATACATTACTTCACCTTTCGGTGTGATGATCTTTTTTATCTCGGGCTGATGAATGTGCCCACAAACTACATAGTCGTATCCATTTTCAATAGCGATTTCAGCTGCTGTCTTTTCAAAGTCGTTTATAAATTTCACCGCTTGTTTCACACTATCTTTCACTCGCTTAGAAAGTGAAATTTTTCCGCGACCAAAAATCTTTAGAATAAAATTGACCAGTGAGTTGATATGAATGAGTAAATCATACCCTACAGCACCCAGCTTGGCCAGCCACTTGGAGTATTTCATCGTCACATCAAACACATCGCCATGAAAAATCCAAGCGGATTTACCTTGTAATGAAATCACCTTCTTGTTGGCAATCTGAAACGATCCAATTCGAAACCCAGCAAACTTGCGTAGCATCTCATCATGGTTGCCAGTGAGGTAAGTGATCTTCGTTCCTTTGGCGAGAAACCCTGTGATCTGCTTCACTACCTGCATGTGTGCCTTGGGCCAGTAACGTTTGCTAAACTGCCAGATATCAATAATGTCACCGTTGAGGATGAGGCGCTTGGGCTTAATTGTTTTGAGGTAACGCAATAATTCTTCGGCATGACAGCCATAGGTGCCGAGGTGCACATCAGAAATGACCACTAACTCTACTTCGCGTTTTCTTTTTTTACCCAACGGTTTAAAGTTTGGTTATGCAAAGATCGTAAATCAAAAGTTACCGTGATTTAAAATGAATGTTAGGGGAATGTTATCCTCCTAGATGCTGGATACTAGATTCTGGAAGCTAGAAGCTAGAATCCAGTATCCAGAATCCAGTATCATTTTAAAAACTTAAACCTCAAATACTTGATCTTCTCTCCTTCTGCCGCGAACATTTCTTCATAACGGGTTTTGATGTCAAAACATTCTACTTGTAAGTCTGATTGATAAAGATCGTGAGTGGATTTTAAATCTATTATATCACTACGCAAAGCCAATTCCTCCAGCGTATAATTGAATAAACCCGTGTTATCTGTTTTGAACCGAAACCAACCATCTGGTTTCAAAATCTTTTTAAACATCTCTAAGAACCGCGGACTGGTAAGCCTTCGCTTGATGTCGCGCTTGCGCGGGCGTGGATCTGGAAACGTTAACCAAATTTCATCCACTTCATTTTCTTCAAAAAAACTTTCGATATTTAAAATTTGTGTTCGAAGGAAACCCACATTCTTCAATCCATCTTCAAATGCCCAGGTGCTGCCTTTCCAAAGTCGGTCACCTTTCACATCAACACCAACGAAGTTCTGTTCAGGAAATCTTTTCGCCAGCCCAACCGAGTATTCTCCTCTGCCACAAGCCAACTCTACAGTTAATGGGTTATTATTTTTAAAGTACAATTCCTTCCAATGTCCTTTTACCTGCAAATAAATTTCTTTGCCGGGTTCAACCACGTTCTCGCGACCAGCAATGATTTCAAAACGCTTAAGCTTACTCTTCATAAATTATCAATCTCAGCTACAACAAATGTGCTGCCTCCAATAAAAATCATATCATCCGGCGTTGAGTTTCTTTTTGCCAGCTCAATCGCCTTGTTCACGTCTTCTGTCACCTTTCCTTTTAATCCAAATGCATTTGCTTTTTCTTTTAATTCATTGGCATTCATCGCCCGTGGAATCTTAGCTTCACAGAAATAGTAGTGCGCATTTTTCGGAAGGAGCGATAACACTCCTCCAGGATCTTTATCTTTTACCATTCCCCAAACAACGTGAAGGGTTTTAAATTTTTCTCTGCTAATCTGTTTTAGAATTTCTTTAATTCCACCTTCATTATGGCCTGTATCGCAAACAACCAATGGGCGATCTCCTAACTTTTGCCATCGGCCTTTGAGATACGTGAGTGTAATTGTGTTTCTCAACCCCTCGGAAATACTTTCGTGTGAGATCTTGAATCCTTTCTTTTTTAAAATGTCAATTGCAGCTAACACGCCAGCTAAATTCATTTGTTGGTAGTCACCTTTCAATTGCAATTGATATGCTACTTCTTCGGCAAAAGGAGAAAATGAATATTGTCCATTGCCCAACGGAGACAACCGATAATTGTCTGAAGCAAAAACAATAGGGCTTTTTTCTTTTGATGCTTTTTCAATAAAAACACTTTCTACTTCAGGCTGCCGCTCACTAATCACTACAGGAACGCTCGGTTTGATAATGCCCGCCTTCTCGCCGGCGATCTTCTGTAAGGTGTCGCCTAACAAATTCGCATGATCCCAACTAATATTGGTGATCAACGAAACTTCGGGAGTAATTACGTTTGTAGAATCCAGTCTTCCGCCAAGTCCCACTTCAATGACAGCGACATCAACTTTTTGTTGAACAAAGTAATCAAACGCCATTGCCACTGTGGTTTCAAAAAAAGAAGGTTTTACTTCTTCAAGCGTTGGCTTCATCCGATCAACAAAATCAACAACAAAAGAATGAAAGACATCCTCGCCATTGATTTTTATTCGCTCAGTAAATTCTTTTAAATGTGGAGAAGTATACAGTCCTGTTTTGTAACCAGCCGTTTGTAAAATGGCAGCCAACATGTGCGATGAACTGCCTTTGCCGTTGGTTCCTGCAATGTGAATGCTTTTAAACTTCCTTTCAGGATTGCCAAGAGCTTTGCAAAGAGCAATCGTATTGTCCAGGTTATCCTTATACGCGACCGCTCCGATCCGTTGAAACATCGGCAAGCTTTCGTATAAATAATCGAGCGTTTGTTGATACGAGTCCATCTTCGCAGGCGCGAAAATAGGAATCTAATCGTCTCGATAACTATCGGGAGTGAGAAAATTATTGACGATGGCCGTGTCGCTCACGTTCGTGCTCTTCTGCCTCTTCCTCCTCATGCGACTTTCTCTTCTTAGTGAGGAAATGATCAAGTTTCTCAATTTGCTCTGAGGCCAGAATTGGTCGAAGTTTAATTTTTAATGAATCCAATTGCGCATAAGCATCATGGTTACTCTTATCTTCAATTTCATCAAGAGTGGAAATCGTTTGTTCGATGATCGGTTTCATCAATTTCATTTGACTCTCGTCTGCTTTGACTACTTTAAAAATCTTTTCAGCGAATGTCCCTTTTCTGCCTTCCTTCCTTTCTTTCTTTTCTC
>DASYTA010000043.1:0-7735 GCA_036002745.1 Cyclobacteriaceae bacterium
TCCAAACGTCAAGCTCTGTCCAGTTGCTGATAGGGAATGCACGAACATTTTCTCCTTTTTGTATTTTGCCGTTGTAGATATTCCAAAGTTCCGGACGTTGACGTTTCGGATCCCACTGCCCAAATTCATCGCGCACTGAAAAAATTCTTTCTTTCGCTCTCGCTTTCTCTTCATCACGTCTTGCACCACCAATCAATGCATCGAATTTAAATTCCTCGATCACATCCAATAGCGTATAAGTCTGCAGCGCGTTCCTACTTGCAAATTTTCCTTGAGGTTCTGTTAATTTTTTTGCTTTGATAGTGTCCTCAACATTGCGAACAATAAGTTTTTCATCCAGTTTTTTTACTAAATGATCTCTGAAATCCAATGCTTCTTGAAAATTATGGCCGGTATCGATGTGCACTAACGGAAAAGGAAATTTGCCAGGGCGAAATGCCTTCTCTGCTAATCTAACTAACGTGATGGAATCTTTTCCTCCTGAAAATAACAAGGCTGGACGCTCAAACTGCCCCGCTACTTCACGAAGGATGTAGATCGCCTCCGACTCCAATTGATCCAAATAATCCAGTTGTTTGCTCATATCAATATAAACCCTATCGAATTAGTCGACAAATTTACTAAAATCAATCCTATATTTGCGACCAAAGTGACCTTTTTTAATTTATAAATTGTTGGAACACAGAAACTAACGGTTGTGTGTGATCAAGGGTTGTTAAAGGATAGTTAAAATGAATGAAGAGCTAAAAAAGTCAATAAACGAATTACAATCTACAACAAAGGGAATGGGGTTATCGCAATCGCTTGCATACCTCGCTAAGGCATTTCCGGGGAAAGTTACCTTGTCATCCAGCTTTAGTTGGGAAGATCAGGTTCTATCATTTTATGTTTTAGATGGTAAGCTCGACATTGAAATTTTTACGCTGGATACCGGCCGTCTATTTCCAGAAACGTATACAGTTTGGAGCAAAACGAATGACCGTTATCAAACGCAAATAAAAGCTTACTACCCCAACCAGGGAGAGGTTGAAAAATACGTAAACGAGAAAGGTCCTAATGCTTTCTATAACTCAGTGGCGGATCGAAAAGGCTGCTGTTTCATTCGAAAAGTTGAGCCTTTGAAACGAGCCTTGAAAAATAAATCCATTTGGATAACTGGTTTGCGTGCAGAACATTCTCCAGAGCGGCAAGATTTGCAAACGTTTGAGTGGGATGAAGGCAATTCAATTATTAAGTTCAATCCGTTACTACATGTGGCTACTGATGAGCTGAAGAAAATTATTAATGATCATTCGATTCCTTACAACCCTTTGCATGACAAAGGTTTTGTAAGCATCGGTTGCGCTCCGTGTACACGGGCTATTCAACCTGGTGAAGATTTTCGTGCAGGAAGATGGTGGTGGGAAGACAACTCCAAAAAAGAATGCGGGCTGCACGCTCGATGATTTTTCTTTGAACACATCTCAAAAAATCTTTCAATAATTTTTAAACCATTTGCTTGGATTCTCGTGAATAGCTCTACATTTGTATTACTCTACTAAATCTATAGGTTATATATATATGAAAAACATCTTTAAGGCTATTCACTTCTCTTTCGCGTTATTGGTATCGATTATTTCTTTTGGGCAGCAGACTTCAAGTGCTATTGTTGGCAAAGTTCTCGATTCAAAAAATGAAAGCTTGCCAGGCGCAACGGTTCAAATCGTTCACTTACCCACTAATGTGTCAGTCGGCGTTACTACCAACGAGGCAGGACGTTTTTTCATAGCCAACCTAAATCCAGGAGGGCCTTACGAACTCACAGTAACTTTTGTAGGCTATAAGACGGAAAAAATTAATGATGTTTATTTGAAACTTGGCGAAACTCAGAAATTTGATTTTTCATTACAAGAGGATGTTCAAGTGCTGGCAGAAGCACAAGTAGTTGGGTTGAGCGAAGAGGTAACAGAAAAATCGGGAACAGGGTACAACGTCAGCAAGGAACAGATCACTACTCTTCCTACGCTAAGCAGAAGCTTTTCAGATTTTACTCGTCTTACTCCACAAAGCAGTAACAACTCATTTGCAGGAACAAGCTTCAGGTATAACAACATTACGTTGGATGGAGCGATCAACAACGATGCGATTGGATTTAGTCCGCAGCTTGGTGGACAAACCAGCACTGCCAATCAACCAGGTAGCAGCACGAGAACAAATTCATTTTCGCTTGATGCGATTCAGCAAGTACAAGTCCAAATTGCGCCTTACGATGTTTCACTTGGAAATTTCACCGGTGGAAGTGTCAATGCCGTTTCACGAAGTGGATCAAACGAAGTGGAAGGATCAGTTTATGCTTTCGCCCGAAATGCAACGATCACGGGAAAATACAAAGGCGCCGATAAAACAGACGACGGTAGCCTCAATAGCTCTTATTACGATTATCAAACAGGTTTTCGAATTGGGTTGCCATTAATAAAGAATAAACTGTTTTGGTTTACGAACGAAGAAGTGACCCAAAATTCGGTTCCTGTTTTATTTCCGGCCGGCTCAACTAACTATTTCATGACTTCTGCAATTGCTGATCAGATTATTCAAAAACTGGAATCCATGCCAGTGAGTCAATACAATCCTACGGGAGGTTTTAATCCAGGTGCGATTGGAACGTATAACACATATTCGAAAAGTGTAAAGTTTTTTAACCGCTTTGATTGGGTAATCAATAAAAGTCATTCACTCACCATTCGCAACAACACAATTGTATCTTCTGCTAGTAACCTTGAGCGATCCACAACGGAATTTCAATTTGGCAGCTACGATTTCATTCAACACAATACTAACACCAGCACGGTGGCTGAGTTGAAAAGTAGATTCGGGAATAACATCAGCAACAGTTTAATTATCGGATACACCGATATTAAAGACTATCGTGATCCGAGCGGAACGGTGTTTCCTCAAATTACCATCAACAATATCAGTGGAGGTCATGCGATACTTGGCTCCTACATGGTGGCAGGGATTTTCAACACGCGTCAACGTACATTTGAATTTACTGACAACGTAAAAATTTTTAAAGGGAACCACGGCATTACTATTGGAACACACAATGAGTTTTACAAAATCAATTTCGGAACGATCAACACATGGAATGGTCGATTTGACTACGGTAGCCTCAACGCCTTTTTGGCTGACAACCCTTCGCGTATGAGAGCATTGTACAGCCCGACTGATAATTCGCGCGAAACTCAATTCAATAATGCTGCCAACGTGGGTAGTTTTAATATCGCTCTCACCAGTGCATACATTCAAGATGAATGGAGCAAAAATAAACTTACTCTTACCTATGGTTTAAGATTCGATCTACCTCTGATGTCGTCAAGCCCGAATGGAGCAGCAAGACAAAAATTTCCAGCAGATCCTGCTAATTATGGAACGACCTTCGCGTACAACAACCCTTCACAGATAGGCACGCATTCTTTTGGACAGCTTTATGTGTCGCCACGAATCGGTTTTAATTATGATGTGAAGGGCGACAAGAGTTTGATTGTGCGAGGAGGTTCGGGACTCTTCACAGGCCGGATTCCTTTTGCTTGGGTAGGATACACGTTCATCAACAACGGTACGGATTATAGTGCGCTCGACATCTCACCAAAGGTCGGAGCAACCATTCCGATCCCAACAGATCAAACACAGTTTGGAGCTTTTGCCGCTGCCAATGGATCGAAAAATAGAACAGAGATTGATTTACTTGATCAAAATTTTTCTTTACCAAAAATGTGGAGAAGCAATCTCGCTGTCGACGTTCAACTTGGCGAAGGATACAAACTTACACTTGAAGGAATTTACACCAAGACCATCAAGGATGTTGCCATTAAACAAGTCAACTTAAAAGATTCGGTCGCTTATGCTTCTTATGATGTGAATCAGGTACAGCCTTTGTATCTCACAGCTGCAGCCGGAACCGGTAATAGAGTGAGTAATGATTTCTCCAGTGTTTATTTAGTTACTAACACTGATAAAGGCTATCGCTATCAATTAACCGCACAGCTTTCAAAATCATATCCTTTTGGCTTCAATTATTTTGCAGCGTACACTTACGGTCAATCCAAAGATATTTTGAATGGAGTTCGTAACGCACCTGAATCGAGTTGGCAATTAAATCAATCCCTCAATCCAAACGATCCAGGACTTACCTATTCCAATTTTGATATTCGACATCGCATTGTTGCAACAGCCCAATACAAAAAGCATTGGGGACAATCTGGTCAGTCATATATATCATTGATTTACACTTCACAATCTGGTACACCCTACACGTATGCGATTACTTCGAATAATAATTTGACCAAGAATGGACAGCAAACCGATTTGTTTTATGTGCCTAAGTCGAACGGAGAAAACCCGTACAATTTAACGGCTCAACAACAGCAAGACTTTGATCAGTTTATTCAAAACGATAGCTATCTCAACAGCAGGAGAGGTCAGTATACGGAGCGCAATGCGGGACGCACGCCTTGGAATAATCAGTTGGACTTGCGCTTGATGCACGACATTTTTCTGAAAGTAGGAAAGAAAACAAATACCATTCAGTTAAGTTTTGACATTATTAACTTCAGCAACTTGCTCGACAAAAATTGGGGAGTTTATTATTTCGTGCCGAACACGTATAATAATTCGGTGGATCCAGGATTAAGTATTGTGAGTCGTACAGTAAGCAACGGAGTTGCCACCGTGAACGGATCATACACAACACCTTCAGCAAAATATGCTATCGATCAATTTGCTTCGCGCTGGAAAGGACAGGTAGGAGTGAGGTATATTTTTTGATGGCACGCAACTTGCTTTAGAGTGGCCGTCATTTATTCGGTCATGAAAGTAAGACTAATTTACAATACAAACTTTGCATGGTTTGTTCTTCTTTTTGGCATCGCTTCTTGTCAACGGATGCAGAAAAATTATTTTGTGACCTTAGATGATCATGTCAGAGATGCAATAAAAAGCTACGTCAAGGAGAACCGGATAGATGTTAACTCAGGAGTTATCACAACTGATTGGCTAGTTAATCCATATAGAACAGACGTATATATATCGAATACTTCGCGACAATTTACTGACAGATTAAATTCCGTACCTAGTTACTATTCGTTGGTTTCCGATAGTATTATCGTCTTAATTTATTCAGGAGTTGAAAATGGCATCATCCGAAATACTCGAGGAATTACTCTTGAAATAAATGATCTGTTAGTCAAAAAGCATGTTAAGTTATTTCCCAAGAGCAAGTATGTTGATCATACGCGCACGTGGTTGTATACATTATGTAATGGCAATGGAGAATTGATTAGGGAACCATCAATTTCTGACCTGTTTTATATTCCATGTAGAGCCGAGAATGGGATTTGAACCCACGACCTGCTGATTACGAATCAGCTGCTCTACCCCTGAGCTACCTCGGCTTTTATTATAAAATCGAAAGTAAAGTTATTTGTAAAAAGCATAAATTGGCAGATGCTTTCAAAAAAGTGCAAATACGCTATTCATGCCCTTGTTTACCTGGCCGAGCGCTACCAGGAGGGTCCGGTTCACATCCAAGAGATTGCCGAGAAAAAGAATATCCCCAAAAAATTCTTAGAAGCCATTCTTCTTGAATTGAGAAAGGCTAAAATTTTACATAGCAAAAAAGGAAAAGGAGGAGGGTATTACCTTCATCAAAAGCCTTCCGAAGTCAATCTGATGGAAATCATGCGCCTGATGGATGGGCCAATTGCGCAGCTGCCATGCGTTTCCCTTAATTATTATGAACGATGCGAGGAATGCAGAAGTGAGAAAAACTGCGGAATCCGCGATGTTTTCTTGAAGGTGCGAGACGAAACCCTGGATATTTTGGGAGGCAGTACGTTGGATAAAATCATGAAAAGGGAGAGATCGATGGCAACGAAATAAAAATACTCTCGTTAATCTATCAGTTCCATAGACTTTCAGTATATTTGTCCACATTTAACTTAAAAACATTATGGCAGTACGATTAGGAGATATCGCCCCCGATTTTCAGGCAGAAACAACGGAAGGTAAAATCAAATTTCACGAATGGCTCGGCAATAGCTGGGGTATTTTGTTTTCGCACCCGGCAGACTTTACACCTGTATGTACTACAGAGCTCGGTGCTGTAGCGAAACTTCGCTCTGAGTTTGATAAAAGAAATGTAAAAGTGGTAGCCTTGAGTGCAGATCCACTTGATGCCCACCAGAAATGGATTGGTGATATTAATGAGACGCAAAATACACATGTGAATTATCCACTCATCGCTGATCCAAAATTTGAAGTAGCTAATTTGTATGACATGATCCACCCGCAAGTGAGCGACAAGTTCACTGTGCGTTCGGTATTTGTGATCGGTCCTGATAAAAAAGTAAAACTCACCATTACTTACCCTGCTGCAACAGGAAGAAATTTTGATGAGATACTTCGTGTAATTGATAGCTTACAACTTACTGCCAACTACAGCGTGGCAACACCAGCTAACTGGAAACACGGAGAAGATGTAATTATTACTGCTGCTGTGAAAGATGAAGATGTTGCAGCAAAATTCCCTAAAGGAGTTAAGCGCGTTAAACCTTATTTGAGGATCACTCCTCAGCCGAATTTATAAGTTTGTTAATTTGTTAAAAGAAGGCTTCCTCGGGAAGCCTTTTTTGTTTGCTGTTCTTTTTGATGAGCGGGTAAAGAGAGAATTGTATTTTCTTTACTTTCAGGAATGAACATTCGGTATCGTGGCCTTTTTCTTTTTATCGGTCTTCCGATTGCATTCTACGCGCAAGTTAAAGAGCCACCATTTTGGAATGAGATCAAAGCTTTTAAAAAATCTGACAGCATTAATTTCCCAGCTCCAAATCAAATTCTTTTCGTGGGAAGCTCTTCGTTTCGACTATGGAATGACTTGCAAAAAAAATTTCCTGGATATCCGATCATCAATCGCGGGTTTGGAGGATCGACTTTAAAAGATGTCAATTTTTATTTTGCTGAAATTGTTAAACCTTATCACGCGAGGCAAATTGTAATTTATTGTGGTGACAATGATTTTGCCAACGACCGGACGCTGCCAGTTGATTCTGTTTTAAAAAGATTAGAAACGTTAATTGCAAAAATTAGAAGTGCTGACAAAAATGTGAAGATCACTTATATTTCGATCAAGCCAAGCCCAAAACGGAAAGAACTTGCACCAAAATATATTGAAGCAAACGAAAAGGCTAAACAGTCTCTTAAGAAAATGAAGAATACTTCCTATGTGGACGTGTATTCAAAAATGATCGACAAAAAAGGACAACCATTAAGAAATATCTTTCTACCAGACAGCCTTCATATGAATTCACAAGGCTACGCCATTTGGCAAAAGGAAATCAAGGCTCACTTGATCAAAAAAATAAATTAGCTAATATCCATGGAGTCGTATACGATTACCTTTTCCCAAAGGTGAGAGTAATCAGCAACAAACTTTTTATGGATGGGATGATCTTGGTAAGTATTTTGCCCGGCTACATCATCAAAAAAAATTAATTCAGAAACGGCATAACTATTATCCACTACTGGGCGCTTTTCTGTTGAAGCAGGAACACCGATGTGCAGTTGTCTGATCGTCTCAATTTTTTCCAGTGTTTTTACACCTTCAATTAATTTTGCTTGATCTTCTTTTGAAGATGGATTTTTTAACCAGAAGAAAACGTGATGAGAAAGCATAGGTTTTGGTGGTTCAGCTGCTAAGGTA
>DASYTA010000044.1:0-6545 GCA_036002745.1 Cyclobacteriaceae bacterium
AATCTGGTCATAAACCACGGAGGTGAAAATGATAAGGAAAATGGAAATAGCAAATTGAAAAACAACAAGTGTACTGCGAATGCCTTTGCTCTTGAATCCAGCTCTTATTTTTCCTTTCAATACTTCAACTGCACTAAATGAAGTGAGATAAAAAGCAGGATAACTTCCTGCAGTTAGGCCCACAAAGAAAAGCAGGCCAATAATGCCTCCAACAAACCATGGATTTGCTAAATCATTCATCGCCAACTCTTTTCCAGAAAGCATGTTGAAAGATGGCAACAATAAATAACATAGAAGCACAGCAAATAGAATTGAAAATAAGCTATACAACATCGACTCCGCTAAAAACTGTCCGATCATTTGGCCACGAAGGGATCCTAAAGTTTTGCGTAAGCCAACCTCTTTCGCACGGCCAGCAGATTGTGCCGTAGACAAATTCATAAAATTGATGCACGCAATTACAATTATGAAGATTCCTATACCACCAAAGAAATAGATATACATCATATTTCCTCCTGGCTCCAGGTCGCCTTGTGAAGTTGATTTTAAATGAATGTCTGCAATTTTTGTCGTGTAATAACCATAAGCTCCACCAGCTTCACGAAATTGTTTAAGGCTAGTGCCCATGAATTTTTCAATCTCGGGTCCGATATATTTTACAACCAGGTTTTCGAATTTATTTTCAACAGCAGAAACATTTGAGTTTTGTCTAACCATTAAATAGGTGAACATTCCATTGTTCAACCATACATTTTGCTTTAGATCGTCATCAGATGCCGCCGAAACCAATACATTAAAAATAAAATGAGAATTGCTCGGGCAATCTGCAGCAACCCCTGTTACTTTATAGGTTTTCTTATCGTTTCCAATAATCAGTTGTTTCTCCAAAGGGTTTTCATTTCCAAAATATTTCTTTGCTATTTTTTCGGTAAGTACAACCGTGTTAGGATCTTTTAGGGCTGTTGCCGGGTTTCCCGAGATCAGTTTAAAGGAGAAGAATTGAAAGAAGTTACTGTCGGCTGCAAAAACTTTGTCCTCATCAAAAGCGATATCACCATTTCGCAGTGTTGGCTTCCCCCAACCGTTTAATCGGGTTGCAGATTCTACTTCAGGAATATCAGCAACTAATGCAGCTGCCATGGGAGGACATGTGTTGGTAACGCGTACATCCTGGCCACCGATCTTACCGTGTAATCCAACTTGGTATATTCTATCAGCATTGGCATGGAAGCGATCGTAGCTGAACTCATTAATTATATATAGTGTGATAAAAAGGCAAGCCGTAATGCCAATCGTCATCCCTAGAATATTGATGGCAGCAAAAAATTTGTGCTTGCGAATGTTGCGAAGAGCAATGGTAAAATAATTTTTTAACATGATGGTTATTGTTTGATAATAAACTTCAAAAGGGAAGACGAATAAATTTTCTATTTGTTACTAAAATTACTGATGCCTACCGTTATTCATCGCGCAACGTTTTTGTAGGGTTAAGCTTAGCTGTATTAAATGTTTTTAATCCGACAGCACCAATAGCAATCGCAATCATCGCAAGAATAGATAACGTTAGGCTGGTGTAATTCAACTTGAGGTAGTATGTCCAAATGGCATGCATCAAGAAATCAGAGAAGAGATATCCAAGCGCACCACCAATAACGGTAGCAATACCGAGGTTGATAACGAATTCAAAGTTGATCACACCGGCAATGTTACCGATCGATGCACCCAGCACTTTCCTCACGCCAATCTCCTTCATCTTCTTTTCAATATTCAATGAAACTAAAGTGAACAAACCGATTCCTGTCATGAGCGCAGCGAAGAATCCAAGGAAGCCAAACATTACCGTCACATTTTCATTGATCTGGTTAGTTTCACCAAGTTGTTCATCAACCATCCGTCCAGAATAAAGTGTGTTGGGGAAAACCTCTTTCCATTTCTTCTCCATAAACTCATTTACACTCTTCATTTTCGCTGGCTGAGTTTTCACTACCAATTGCTGATATTTTACTGGAGCGACATAGCGGATCATCAAAGGACCAATCGGCATCCATAGCGCACGGGCGTAAACATTCTTGGCAACACCAACAACATAGAGTTGCACCGTGTCCATCCATACCAGACGTTTTCCTACTGGATTATCTTTCCAACCAAATTGCTTTACCAACTCCTCAGTAACAATAACCGATTCCTTGCGATCAGTTTCTGAATCCTTGATGAATTTTCTACCCGAAAGCAAAGTCATGTCCATCGCTTCAAAATAATTGTCGCCCACCTCCATGATGTCAACCTCTTTTTCCAATGCTCCAAATTTTATCGGATCATTATAAAAATTAAAGGGTACATGATGACGCGATCCTGCAATGACCTCAATGTCTTTGTTAGAAGCGAGCGCATCGCGATAGGTGTTAAACGCACCTTCGTTATTCACCCAGGCAGAAATAACTCCGTGTGTTGCAAAACCTAAATCGTAATCGCGTTGATAATTTCCATTTTGATAAAAGGCAACACCCATAATGATCGACACAAGCGAAATCACAAACTGACCTCCTAAAAGAAATCGTGTGAACCAATTGGTGCCTCCAAATTTTGCCTTGCCTTTTAAAATACTTACTGGCTCAAAAGAGGTGATGTAAAATGATGGATAAGAACCGGCGATGATCGCTGTTATAAATAATAGTGTAGCCAAGAATAGAAGAAAGCCGATATTATCAGAATAACTTAAATTCAATTCTAACCAAGGCCACAAAGAATCATAAACGGGTACAAGCCACTCGGCCATAAGCAAACCAGCAACTAGTCCAAGAAAACAGAGTATCAGATTCTCCGCCAGGAATTGCACAACTAGCTGCACACGCATTCCACCCATAACCTTGCGAATACCGATCTCTTTCAACCGCTTGCTTGAAATTGCAATGGAAGTGTTTGTGAAATTAAAGCAGGCCAACAGCAATAGCATTGCGGCCATAATTACAGGCACAGTAACCGCTTCATCAGGAATACTGCCTCCTAAATAATCGCTGTCCAATCTGGGTTGAGCTCGATTGCTTCTCATCATGCCCGCAAAACTTTGAAGAAAGTACTCTCCTATTTTAAAATCTTCGCGGACTTTATTTTGAGGCTCTACATATTGCTGCAATTGTTTCGTAATACCAGCGACTTTGGATGGGTCATCAATCTTTAACCAGAGAACGTGCGACCATTTTTTCCAACTTGTTTCAGTAAGATCTTTGTCAAGGTTGATATCCCAGTAATTATCAAATAACGTTATCACGTCAAATCCAAAACTGGAATTCATTGGTTGCTTCTTAAAGACACCACCTATTATAAATTCTTTCGGTCTGCGAACGCCATCGCTACCTAAAACTATTTGAGTGAGTGGTTTACCCACCACATCCTCTTTATTAAAATATTTCTTAGCTACCTTATCACTAATAAAAACTTTCCCTTTATCGTAGAAATTTTCAAATGATCCATACTTCAATTCAAAAGTGAAAAGATCAAAGAACGCAGAGTCTGCAAATACCATTTGATCTCCGAATACTTCATCACCAATGCGCATGTCGCAATAGGAAGTCATGTACCGAACGGTTTTGTCAACGTCTTTAAAATTCTGCTTGATGTAACCGGCAAGGGCCATGGGCGCAATTCCATAGCGATCTCTTTTTCCCTGGAATTCTCGCCAAAACTGAACGCGATAAACTTTATCGGCATTCACATGACCTTTATCCCAATCGTTACTGTATTGCCAATTTAAATAGGCAGTGATACAACAGGCGATGGCAATGCCCATTCCGAATACATTGATGAGAATAAATAGTTTGTTCTTCATCAAAGAACGGAATGTAATGAGCAAATAATTTTTGATCATGTGAGGTTGGGTTTGTGTGTGTTAAGACGCAGATTGATGTGAAAGAGTTGCTTTGACTAGCCAACAAGTGTGCCAACAGAAAAATCTTGTTCGAAAGGACTTAAAGACCCAGATATTCGGTCGGTCACTGTACGATGGTGTACAGTTGATGTCCGTTTATTTCGCCAGTGACCAAAAAAAATAAAGTCCCCAACCTACAGGGACTTTATTTTTTAACCTAAACCTAAACTATGAAGAACGTATCAGGACGCGATCGTTCCTGAAGCCTTAATTCTAGATGTGGAATTGTTCCTTGATGTTTTCGGTAACGATTTTTCCGTCAAACAAGTTAACGATGCGATGCGCATAGTTGGCATCGTAAGGTGAGTGAGTCACCATCAATATAGTAGTGCCTTCCTCATTCAGTTGCGAAAGAAGTTTCATTACTTCCTCACCGTTGGCTGAATCCAAGTTACCAGTCGGTTCATCGGCAAGGATTACTTTTGGTTTCGCCACGATGGCACGAGAAATAGCAACACGTTGTTGCTGACCACCAGAAAGTTGCTGAGGGAAGTGGTTTCTACGGTGCATGATGTTCATGCGCTCTAACACTTCTTCTACTCTTTTCTTGCGCTCGTCAGACGGCACTTTCATGTAAAGCAAAGGCAGTTCTACGTTTTCAAATACAGTCAACTCATCAATCAAGTTGAAGCTCTGAAACACGAAGCCAATAGAACCTTTGCGCAATTGAGCGCGTTGACGCTCAGAATATTTTGACACTTCATGATCGCCAAAAAAATACTCGCCACCCGATGGGTTGTCGAGAAGGCCGAGGATATTAAGCAAGGTCGACTTACCACATCCAGATGGGCCCATGATGGCAACAAATTCGCCATCTTTGATTTCCATGTTAATGCTGTTGAGGGCGGTGGTCTCCACTTCTTCAGTGGTATAGACTTTTTCGAGGTTTTTTAATTTGATCATATCTTGTGTTCGGTTAATGGTAAGATGGCTAATGCTTAAGTTTAGTTTTATGGATACTTAATTTTTCTTATTTGGTTACAATGAACATGAGTGTAAGACGCTTTTATTTTAAAAAAGTTGCACCTCTGTTATTAATTCAAAATCAATACTTCATTATTTCCAAAGTTCTCGTAAGAAGACGTGACCACATGATCGCCTGGTTTTAGGCCTTCGAGTACTTCAAAATATTCTGAGCCCATTTTGCGACCCAACTTCACTTCACGTTTTACAGCACGGTTCGATCCCTCTTCAACAAGGAACACCCAATTGCCTCCGGTATCTTTATAAAATCCGCCCATGGGCAATAATAATTCTTGTGAAGGTTGGCCAAGTTCTATTCTCAAACGTAATGATTGTCCTCTTCTTATGCCTTGAGGTGTTTCGCCAACAAAATCCATATCTACTTCAAAGCGGCCGTTAACTATGTTGGGATAGATATATTTGATTTCAAGATTATAAGTCTTGCCCGCAAAATCGGTACTGGCAGGAAGCCCTACAGAAATTTTAGGAAGATACAATTCATCAATAGGGACGCGCACCTTATAACTTCCTACAACATCGACTTGCCCCAAACGTTGAGCATTGCTCACAGCTTGTCCAATTTCCCAGTGTGCCGACATTGTCAACTGGCCATCGATTGGAGCCTTGATATTAAGGTTATCCAAAATTGTTCTTACAGATTCCAGGTTTTGTCTCATCCTGGTTTCAGAAATATCAATATCACGCAAAGACTCAACATGAGCTATAGAGTCTCTTTTATACGCTTCGTAGGTAATCTTTCTTCGATTAATGTTGTAAATGTAATTGGATTCTGTTTGTTCAAAATCCTGACGTGCTATTAGCTTCTTTTCGAGAAGGACTTTTTGACGTTCATATTGAGGTCTGTAAACAGCCAATTGCTGATCAATCAGTGCCAATGTTTGGCGCTGAGCTAAATCGCTATTTAAAAGGCTAAGGCGTGTATCTCGCGAGCGGTTAATACTTTGTACGAGTTCAGCCTCTTGTTGTAAAACAGCGATCTCTCTGTTTAGGTTAGATATCTCGATAATAGGATCTCCCTTTTTTACGATGGCTCCACTTTCTCGGATCACGCGTTTAATATTTCCGCCTTCAATAGCATCAAGATAAACTTGTCGTGCTGGTTCAACAGTACCTGTCTGTGGAATATATTCTTTGAACTCACCCATCTTCACTTCTGAGATGGTGATCTTATCTTTTTCAGTTTTTAGAGTCGAGCGTCTATCAGCGAAAATAAATTGATACGCGATGAAAAACACCAAAGCTGCTGAACCAACGTAGGTAGCCACTTTCTTCACAGTAAATCTTTTCTTAGCAATTTTCTTGTCCATTGAATCAGCCATTCATTTTTAAATTTCTTTCTCCGTTAAGCCAACTAATGTGCCAACGTAATAACCTGCTTTTCGGTACTAATTTCAGGTATTGAGACATTGTTTCAAGTTCAAATGTGAACGAACCTGTCCGCATACGGACAAAAAAAATCATAGATTTGGCGGAAAAACAGCAAACGACCCTAAATCCGCAACATTCGGTTTACGGTATCAATATTGCCAATCTGATGAGAAAACTCAATCATTCATGTCTATGAGCGAAAACAAGCACGGAAAAATTTTAATTGTTGACGATAATGAAGATTTGCTGAAAGCAGCCAAGATGCACC
>DASYTA010000045.1:0-4906 GCA_036002745.1 Cyclobacteriaceae bacterium
ACTGGAAAAAAACATTTTGGTAAAGAACATGTCTATTCTGGTGTAGGTTTTTCATTAAGTGCCATGAATTATTACGGTGATTTATCACCCTTGCCAAGTAAGTTTAGTACCGATATTTCATTTACTAAACCAGCTTTTGGCATTTCATTTTTTCACCGTTTTGGGCCTCGATATACTTTGGTAGGTCAATTCATGTATGGCACTTTAAAGGGGTCTGACGCTGAGTCGGCTAAGAAGTCGAGTAACGAATCAGAAAATTTTCGCCAGGTCAGAAATCTCTCTTTTCGTAATCGCGTCCAGGAATTATCCGTTGTAGCTGTTTTCGATTTATTCGAAAATGAAGGAACATACATAAGTCGCGTGAAATGGACTCCTTACGCTTTTGTGGGTATTGCCCTCTTTCACCATAATCCTCAGGCACAGGCACCTAAAACTTATCTCGATGGCACTCCAAATCCTCAAGCAGGACAATGGGTGGATCTCCGTCCACTAGGCACTGAGGGGCAACAATCAAGTACCTCTACATTGAACTCAACAGATGTAAATTATGGCATCAAAACATATAGTTTAATACAGGGTGCCATACCATTCGGCGCTGGTGCACGTTTTAGATTAAATGAAGTGCTTGATTTCTGGGCTGACGTTGGTTTTCGTTATACTTTCACAGACTATTTGGATGATGTTAGTAAAAATTATGTTGATGTTACCAGGTTTAACGATCCCTTGGCACAGGCAATGTCTTATCGATCTAACGAAATAACAAACCCGGGTCTACCTACTAGTCCTGTGACAATTAATGGGCAGACGGTTCAAATAATAAATGGCTATGGACAAGAGTATCCAACCAACAATAGAGGCAATAAGAAGAACAATGATATCTACATGGTTACTTCTTTTAAGATCACTTATATTTTGGGAGCAACCTTTCACCGCGCTAAATTCAGATAAAATATAATGCTCCGCAGTTGTTCAATATTTGCACTTCTGTGGACGTTTCCCTTGTTCAGTAATCTCGTCCTGGCTCAACCTTCACAAAAATCAGAAGTTGGTTTTGGCTTGGGTGTATTTAATTATACCGGCGACATTACACGAACGTATGACATCACGACCTCAAGACCTGCAGCCACTGCATTCTATCGATCAAACATTAGTAGAGTAATAAGTATGCGTGTCGCGCTTACAGGTGGTCAACTGGCTGCCAACGATAAGCACAACCCGCTTGATTCGGCTGCGATAAAGCGAAATGCCTCATTCAATATTTTTCTATTAGAGCTATCCTCAACCTTTGAATATCATTTTCTGGATTGGCGAGACGACAGACGAAGACTTCGGTTTACTCCTTATCTGTTTGCAGGCCTCGGTCTTTTCGGAATTTCTGGGAATAATGTAAAAACGAAAACCTACAGCAACGTTCAAATGTCAATTCCCTTTGGAGCAGGCATGAAATATGTGCTTAATCCAAAATATTACATCGCTCTTGAATTTGGCGTTCGAAAAACTTTCTTTGACTATTTGGATAATATTTCTGGTGGGAATACTACGATCAAAAATTATCAGTATGGCAATCCCAATGATTACGACAACTACTTTTTCACTGGCATTACGCTGACCTACACTTTCTACGACATTCCCTGCCCGTCTAGTCCCTATCGATAATACTTAGAACTTTTTATCGGTTAGAAACATCTCTATTTAGCGGAATTAGACCCATTTTGAATTATAAAATTTGGCTACTTTTGCACCCTTGTGGCTACTTTAAGGGATAAAATAGACTTTGGCAATTTGCCTCAACACATTGCTGTTATCATGGATGGCAATGGGCGTTGGGCTAAGCAAAAAGGTGCCGCACGCATTTTTGGGCATCGTAATGCGGTACAGTCTGTTAGAGAAATTATTGAAGGTAGCGGTGAATTGGGAATTAAGTACCTAACACTCTATGCCTTCAGCACAGAAAATTGGGGTAGACCCAAAGAAGAGGTAGATGGCTTGATGGAGCTTTTGGTGAATACTTTGCAAAAAGAAATCCAATCTCTCTCGGAAAATAAGGTGAGGCTGAAAATAATAGGAGAGTTTGATATGCTTCCGAAAGTTTGTCAAATGAATTTAAAAGAAGCGATAGAGACGACAAAAAATAACACCGGACTCAACCTGTTATTGGCATTAAGCTACAGTGGGCGAACAGAGATTGCAAAAGCTGCAAAAAAAATTGCTGAACAAGTGAAAAATGGAACGCTAGATCCAACACAAGTGAACGAACAATTATTTGAAGATAATTTAGAAACCCACGGCATCCCAGACCCTGAGTTGCTGATAAGAACAAGTGGCGAAATGAGAATAAGTAATTTCTTATTGTGGCAAATCGCCTATACCGAATTGTATATTACCCCTAAACTTTGGCCCGATTTCAGGAAGGAAGATTTGTACGAAGCTATTTGTGCCTACCAGAAGAGAGAGCGAAGATTTGGAAAAGTGTTGACCCCAATAGCCTGAACCTGATGAAGAGGATTGTATTAATTTCGTGTTGCATCGGATTTATTTTTTCTGCTGCCCAAGCTCAATTTCGTAAAAAAAGTAATCCAGCTGTTTCTGGGGCGCAAAACCCATCATCACTGAACTACAACGCTCCAACAGAATATACAATTGCCGGTATAGAAGTAATTGGGCTTAATGTGCTCGACAAAAATGCGATGATCTCCCTCACCGGCTTAAAGATCGGTGACGTAATAAAAATACCAGGAAGTGCAACGGCCAATGCTGTTCGCAAATTATGGAAGCATGGTTTAGTGGGTGACGTGACAATTTCTGCGGATCGCATCGAAGGCTCAAACGTTTATATTACCGTTCGCCTTACAGAACGCCCACGCCTTACTGATTTTTATTTCCGTGGACTTTCAAAAGGAAAACAGTCTTCTTTAAAGGAAGATATGCGTCTGATCAGAGGAAAAATCGTAACGGATGCAATGATCAGAAATGCCGAAAGCTCGGTGAAGAAACACTTTGTTAAAAAAGGGTTTCTTAACACTCAAGTGAAGATAGTAAAGGAGCGAGACACACTTAATCGAGGAGGCGTGCGCTTGCGAATTGATGTCGATGTGCAATCAAAAGTAAAAATCAATAACATCGTTTTTAATGGCAACGAAAAAACACCGGAAGCTGTACTGAAAAAAAAATTGAAGAAAACTCATGAACGTGCTCGCTTCACTCTGCATCGCACGTTATTATCGAGCCTCTTCGATTTCAAGCCTCGCTACGTAAAAGAGTACTTTGATTCCAGCCGCCAGACAAGCTGGAAAGAAGTAAAGCATTTCGTCAACGACAATATAAAACTTAACATATTCAAAGGATCAAAGTTTATTCGCGCCGATTATGAGGAAGATAAAAAGAAGCTTATCGAATACCTCAATGGGGAAGGATTTCGAGATGCTTCAATAGTTTCAGATACAATCTTTAATAATAATTCTGGCAAAATAGATTTAAAGCTGAATCTCTTTGAAGGAAGAAAATACTATTTCAGGAATATCACATGGACAGGAAATTACCTGTATGCAGCAGCCACTTTGAATAAAGTGCTGGATATAAAAAAGGGTGATGTTTATAGTCAGGAATTAATTGACAGAAAGACCACCTTCAATCCAAAAGGAGGTGCTGATATCAGTGGCTTGTATATGGACGACGGTTATTTATTCTTCCGTGTACTTCCTGTAGAAGTAGCTGTTGTAGGTGACTCCATCGATGTTGAGATGCGGATTTTTGAAGGTGATCAGGCGATCATTGATCAAGTGACCATTACTGGAAATGAAAGAACAAGTGAGCATGTTATCCGGAGGGAGCTCACAACAGTTCCCGGACAAAAATTCCGTAGGGCTGATATCATTCGAACGCAACAACAACTTTCTCAAATGGGATTCTTCAATCCTCAAAAAATTGAGCAAGACATTCGCCCTAACCCCGCCAATGGAACTGTAAATATTGGTTGGAAATTGGAGGAGCAATCCAATGACCAAGTGCAGCTTTCAGGAGGATGGGGTGGATATTATGGATTTGTTGGAACCGTTGGACTATCCTTTAACAATTTCTCTCTTCGCAATGTACCTAACTTTAAAAAGTGGCGGCCACTTCCTGTTGGTGATGGGCAGCGATTATCACTGCAAATGCAGGCCAATGGAAAATCTTTTCAGAGTTATAGTATATCTTTTTCAGAACCTTGGCTCGGTGGTCGAAAACCTAATTCACTTACCGTCAGTTTGAATCACTCTATATCAAGAATCCCTAGTGGACGAAGTGGCACTACGCTCACTTATGATGTAAGCAGTGCTTACCTCAAACAAAGTGGTATCACGCTTGGATTTGGAAGAAGATTGGAGTGGCCAGATAATTATTTCACCCTAACCAATTCGCTTTCGTTTCTACAATATGATTATCACAACTATTTCGGTGCTACCAGTGCATTGCCTGCAACGGGCACAACAAATAGCATCATATTCAATACAACCCTATCTCGAAACAGCATTGATAATCCTATGTTCCCAACCTCGGGCTCAACTATTTCTTTAAGCTTAAACTTAACTCCTCCTTATTCTCTCTGGCGTGCGCCCGATTACTACAAAGACATCAACACGAGATACAATTGGCTCGAGCTTTATAAGTGGATGTTCGATGCGAAGTTTTATATCAAGGTGCTTGGCAGTAAAAAACCAGAAGGTCGTAGTTTGGTTATTGAAACAAAAGCTCATTTTGGATATATCGGAACTTATAACGACAAGATCGGTGGACCTGGACCATTCGAACGTTTCCTGATGGGTGGAGCCGGACTTACTGGAGGCTTTAACTCATTCGTATTAGGTCAGGATATCATTGGCTTGCGTGGCTATCAGGATAACCATGTTACTCCGCCACTCTATGATAG
>DASYTA010000046.1:0-2053 GCA_036002745.1 Cyclobacteriaceae bacterium
CGTAAGGAATCCTTTGAGGCTTGTGAATTTATTATTGACGCCATCAAAGCAAAAGTGCCAATCTGGAAAAAAGAAGTGTTTGAAGGAGGAGAAGAATGGGTATCCGCCAATCCAAGCATGGCAATTCATTCAAATTAGAAAATGTATATATAAAAAAAGCCTGCTTCAGAAATGAGGCAGGCTTTGTTGTTTTTCAGATTTTTCAGATCCGGCTCACAGCCATTACCAACATGGTGAGAATGGCCGTTGCTACAATCAGACCAAAAGCCGCAATTAGTAAAAGATCTCGATTTATTGGACTGATGTGCAAGTGAATTTCCGGGAAAAAGTGTTTTGCAGATGTTTTCATACGCCAACTAATTTGATAATAAAGCTAACTGGAAAATGAAGCGAAAAGTTGCTGGATTTATGAATTAAAATGAGAACGTAAGTTTCAAACGATTATTCCTTTCTGATTCGTTGACTCTAATTCAGATTCAAGAAAATTCACTGGATTCAAATGATGCTTGTTACGTTGTGAAACTTTCCAGTCATTACCTGATTCATAGCTACTTGAGCCACTAGATCAAAAGTAATTTTCAAAACTTATCGAATTCATAATCACCTAAAACAGCGCAAAAGTTGAGTTTTATAAATTTAGAATCAGATGAAGTAAGTTTTAAGTGGAAATGGCTTTAAACGCTGATTGAATTGAAGAACTAAGTAATTATAATGGCTTTTCAGCGAACGATTTCATTTCCATTTCTCTTATTCGAATTGTTTGGCGATTTTCTCAGGAACTTTACATCCTTCTTTTTGCCTTGTATCGGCCAAATGAAAAATCTTCCAATCTCCACTTGTACTTTTCACCAAATGAAATGCATCCACACCACAGTGATTGAATTTCTTTCCTAAGTAAAAAGCATAGCTCGTCCAAACTTGAGCGAAGTTGCCATCAATTAAAATTTTTTCATCCCAAATCATTTCATGGTAGACTTCTGCGTGCGGTGTGCCAATAGCTTTAAGAAAATCATCAATGGATGATTCGTGCTTGATAAACGGGTTTCCCTTTTTGTCGGTACCAATAGTCGCCATTGTCACATTTTTTGAAAATGCTTTTCGCGCCAAAGCGCTATCACCTTTTTGCATTCCTTCAAATAACATCTTTACGGATACCATCACTGCATCCATTTCCGTCTTGGATTGCGCATGCGTTGTTACAAAAGCTAAGATGAGTAAAAATGAAACTGTGATGTTTTTCATTGGATTTGAATTTGCAACAAGGTAAAATTTTATTCGACTTGACACTAAATCAATTACATCAACAGTTTAATCTCATCAAGTCAACAAAAACCATAAACTCCTATTTCACGGGAAAATCTTATTTTTGATTCTTGATCTGGAACCAACCTATGATAAAACCAATCCTTTTCACCGTCTTGGCATTCTTTACGATTCAGGCGTTTTCCAATAATAACATCGATAGTTTGGAGAATGTCTTAAAAACGGCTACTGGGGAGCAGAAGGTAAAGACCCTCAACGAACTTTTTCGTGCCTACATCAACTCCGATCCTATTAAAGCTATTGGCTTTGCCCGCGAAGCGCAATCCATGGCGGCAGAGATTAATGATTTGAAAGGAATGGCGGCCTCTTACAATAACCTTGGCGTATCGTATCGCAACCAAGGTGCCCTTGATAAAGCACTTGAATATTACCTGGTTTCATTAAGACTTTATGATAGTCTTAAAAATATCGATGGTGTTGCTACTACTAAAAATAACATTGGCACTATTTACTCTTTGAAAAAAGATTATGGTCAGGCGATGAAGTATTTCGAGGACTCCTATGAGCAATTCGCCAAAATGAACGATAAGCAGAAGATCATTGGCTCGTTGAATAACCTTGGCAATCTTCATAGTGACTTGCAGCTTTATGAGCAGGCATTGAAATATTATTCACAAGCCTTGCAGATGAGCGACCAGATATCCAAAATAAATTCTGATCCCTTAAACAATATTGGAAACCTTTATTTCCGGCAGGGAAACTATCCGCGTGCTATTAAATATTATGATAG
>DASYTA010000047.1:0-10794 GCA_036002745.1 Cyclobacteriaceae bacterium
CCTAATTTCAGAAAGACGACCGTGCGATGTAGGTTTTCCTGTTGTTGGAGTCAAATCAGATTGTGTAACGTAGCCGTAGAAGTAAACTTTTTTTTCAACGATCTGATGGTGGTAGTTGCTAGTAGTATTATTAAATTTTGACCTACCATCATCGTAGTTACCAATCAAAAATCTATAATCAGATGCATGCCCCGATACACTCAATACGGGAGTTCCGCCATTTATAAATTTAAAAAAATATTTTGAGCTCGACTCTTGACTCCATTTACCTTCCCAGTCCTGGTCTAGTGGCTTATTATTTTTATCTTCCCAGTCCTTACCCTGCAGTTTATCATTTTCGATGATGTATGATTTTTTAAAATCAAATGGCAGACCCTTTACCTGGCGGAAAGTTTTTACCTTGGTCAGAGAGCTAATATCAAATGCATCGACGATGAGATAGTCTTTCGCAATACACAGCACAAACAAAGTATTTTCATATAAAAAACTATTATGGTCCACCTTTGCTTCAGCCGTAAGTGAAAGCATATTCTTTTTAAACTTGTGTTGATCGAAATCAAGTTCACAAACCATTTCAGTTGCTAAATCCTTCTCTTTACCGAAATGATCCATCACCAGCCAAAGCTTGTTGTTTCTGAAATAAATTTTGTTTTGTTTTCTAGCCATCTCAAACGACGCCTCACCTTCGGGAAGAAAAACAGGTTTAATATCAGTTTGATTAAGAAAATTTCGAGTGGATTTTATTTCGCTAAACAGTTCGGCATCATCAATTTTGATCATGGATGAATCCGTTTTCATGTCGCCCAAAAAACTGTCGAGGTTGAGCGATTGATCTTTTTTACCCAGGCGGAGTATGTGAAATTTTCCGTTGAAATTGAGAAAGGTTAGAAATCCATCACTCTCCACGTTTTTTAGGCTACCATAATTAACAGTCTTATTACTTTTCTTAAGCGTGAGGCATTGAATATCCTTTGGCTTAGCCGAAGCTGAAAAATATGCTGTAATGTTTTCCTCAGTAGATGAAGAACCGATAAGAACAAACCCTGAAGCAGGCACAGTGAAATCTATTACCTCCTTTTGCGGAGTAATAATCTTAAATAAAGTACTTGCTTCCTTTTCGCCTTTTACTATCAAATAGTTATCCACTTCTATTCCTTGTGGGTCGTTGAATTTATCAACATCAATAGGAGCGTTAAATATTTCTTGCTGTGCAAAAACAGCAAGTGCCATTGGCCATACAAAAGCAAGAATGAACCCTATCTTAATGGACATTTGTATTGTGCGATTTGACGAAAAGCTCATGAATTAAGTGGTTTGAAATTATTCTTGAGTTAAGAAAGAATTGTCGCCAAAAAGTATCAGCGCCACCACCAAGGTGATAGCAATATTAAGTAGCTGCGCCAACAAAAATGCGTAGAGCGGTTTCTTGTTTCCAGCATTAAAAATATCGGAGAACTTTGTTTCCAGTCCGATAGCTGTAAACGCAAGCCCAAACCAAAGTCCTTGCATGCTTTTCAAACCGTCTTTCACAGAACTCACAGTACTCGGCTGAATAACAAATGAAAAAAGTAGCGATGCCAAAATAAAACCAATCACGAATTTTGGAAAGCGATTCCAAATCATAGCTGCCGATGGTTTTTCATCCGCTGCTTTTTCGTTCTTGGTGTACGTCCAGTAGACGCTGATAGCAAAGGCGGCAATGCCCAGCAAAACATTTTGCGAGAATTTTACAATGGTGCTCACCTTCAACGCTGTTTCTCCTGCCAGCGTGCCAGCAGCAACCACAGCTCCTGTGGTGTCAATAGTTCCGCCCAACCACGCGCCGGTGACTTCACCGGATAAGCCAGCATAGCGAGCAATGTAGGGCATGAAAATCATCATTGGGATAGCAACGATCAATACTAATGAAATTACATACGAAAGTTTTTTCGAGTCTCCTTTAATAGCACCAGCTGTTGCAATGGCTGCTGATACTCCACATATAGACACTGCACTGGAGAGCATGAACGTGAGCTCGTCATCAATTTTTAATTTTCGGCAAATCCAATACGAGAGATACCAAACGGAAAAGACAACGACAACGGCTTGGATCAATCCCAGCGATCCAGCTTTTAAAATATCCGAGAAAATTACTGAAGTCCCTAAAAGCACTAAGCCTACTTTCACATACCACTCCGATGAAAGTATCGTTCGCCATTCCTCTGGTACGTTGATCGAATGACTTATTATCAAACCAAGAATCAAACAGAAGATCACGGCTTCAAGGTTATACGATTTGATGAAAGAATTTCCTGCCAGTACCTGAGCTACTTGTGCGATCACAAAAAGCAAAGCGATCACCTTGAACAATGCCTTGACGCTTTTGCCGGAAAAATAAACTGCAAGCACACTCGTGGAATAAATCAAAACAAACTGGTTGAATACTGAGACCAAATTTTTAAACGTGAAAACTTTACTGTACAGATCTTCAAAAGAACTCCAGTTGTAAGAAGGTGCTGCCATGGGTATGCCCAGCAAGAAAAACAGAATAAGTGCTAATCCCATGATAGTGGCAAGCCAATCTTCTGACAGAATTATTTTTTGCGAGTCTGATTTGGTCACGAGCAAATATTTTGAGAAGGCAAATTAACAATTGATCGATATAATTCTATTCAGAAGAATGTGCGAACACACAAGCACAGGATACAACTGAATTAAACGTTGGATTAATGGCGTGTTTTGAGCTAATCGGTCTAACAAGTGTTTGGAAAGACTCCTTAAAAGAAATCTACTTGATCACTAGGCTTGATATTGACTAATCATTTTAGTATCTATCGGAAGTAAATTTCACCCTAAGCCTGAAAAAATTAGTTTCCATATTACTATTAAGTGCCCTGCTCTTTAATACAGGAGGGTACTATATTATGTTTTGGGCCTTGCGCTACCAGTCTAATATGGAGTTGCAAAAACAATTGGATGCCAATGATATTGCTGATGGTGAATCGGTCGTAATAAAAATACCGATGACCCTTCCCTATCAAACCACTTCAGCCGCATTCGAACGAGTGACTGGAGAATTTGAACATCAGGGTGAATACTACCAATTGGTAAAACAAAAATTAGAAAACGATACGCTGAGCATTGTATGTATTAAAGATCATAGAGAGAAGCAAATTGTAACCTCTATGGTTGATTTCACGAAACAGTCCAACGACCTACCTACAAGTACTGCTCTTAAGGTGCTAGGAAGCTTCCTTAAAGAATACAACGGCACCACCAACCTTAAAATGATAAGCATTGATGGATGGAATACCACTATTGCATTTAGTAATCCATCTTTTGAAACCATCACACCGATCTTTCCGGTAATTGCTCCTCCCCCAAAATCAGTTTGTTAAATTGATCGTCTCTGAAGTCGAGACGATTAAATCTTAATCAAGCAAATCATTTTACTTACACCAGTTCACTGTATTTGAATTGTCTGGTGATTAGTGAAGTCTGATCATGCTAAGTTTTTATAATTATTCCTAAACTGATTTTATTTTCTAACGACATAACACATGAAAAAACATTTACACATTTGTCTGCTTTTAATCTTATTCTGTACTGTAACCACGAAACAACTTCGCGCGCAAGGTTGCGTTGCTGTTCGTCAAATGGGTGGAATCAATCCCTTATCAACTAACGGCTACACATTATCCAAAGGTGAATTTCAAATTGGTACCAACTATCGTTACTTCCACTCCTTCCGCCACTACGTAGGTACTGAAGAGCAACCTCAACGTCAAACTTCAGGTGGTGGATTTGATTCGGAAGGAAACGAGAAAGGCAATGCAGTGAATATTTATTCGCACGCTGTTGATCTCAATATCTCGTATGGTCTCACCGACAGACTTCAGTTGAATCTCTTTATTCCTTATGTCAACAACGAACGCTCTCAAGTTTACTCCGCTCAAAAAGATGCTTCAGGCACAACACTTGTTGGGGTTCGCTACAGCATGTGGGCCAGTGGCCTTGCTGATATTCGTTTGACTGCAAACTACCTGGTGTTTAGTCACGAAAAAGCTAAGAACGGTAATTTGTTAGTGGGCATGGGTTTGAAATTAAACACAGGAAGTTGGAAAGCCAGAGACAATGCAATGACAGGATATGACCTAACAACCAATACGCCATCATACACCATGCAGTACGTAGATCAAGCCATCCAACCTGGTGATGGTGGAATTGGTGTTTCCATTGAAGTTCAAGGATTCAAGAGATTGCACAAAGGTATCTTTGGATTTGCTAATGGTTACTATTTGTTTAATCCAAAAGAATCTAACGGCACTTACAAGTCGGACCCAACAGTTGTTAAAGATCCAAATGATAAGACCAAAGTACTTGGCACATTGTATGGCTATAATGTTTATGCATGCCCTGATCAATTTTTTGTACGCGCTGGAGTAATGGCCTCAGTTTTAAAAAATAAGAATTTGACTCTATCGTTAGCTGGAAGATGTGAAGGTATTCCAGCCTACGATGTAATCGGAGGTAACGTAGCCTATCGCAGACCAGGGTATGTTGTTTCAGTTGAACCTGGACTTTCATACTCTGTTGGTAAACATACTTTCGGTCTTTTCGTACCAGTTAATTTTGTAAGGAACCGTACGCAAAGCGCTGCTGATAGAGCAAGCCAGAACTTGCAAAACTCAGTCATCACCGACGAAAGTCAAAAGGTACATGTTCAGGGTGATGCCGCTTTTGCTGATTATTCCATCAGTTTCAATTATGGATTACGCTTAGGTAAATTATTTTCTAAGAAGACTGCAGATCCAAATCCGTTCGAAACGGTGAAATAATAAATCTCATCAAACTGAGTATAAAAAAGGAGAGCTTCGGGTTCTCCTTTTTTATTTATTCTTAATCCCACAAGCAAGATTTTTTAACAAGAGGTACATGTTCGTTTCACTTGTTTTTTCGAACTTTAATAAAACATTTCACCTATGAAGAATATCCTATGCGTTGCCCTTACATTCATGAGCGTGATGGTTTACGCTCAATCGAGTAACGAGAAGCTTGCACTCGCCATAAGCAATGCCGATGATGCCAACACGGAAAAATTGAAAGCTTACGCGTGGAAAAGAAAATCAGATGTTTCTGTTAACGGAGCCGTGAAACTTACCATTTACACTGAATTCAGTTTTGATGCACAAGGAAAGTTGCAAGCAAAAATTACAGATGCTGACAGCAACGTAAAACAAAAACGTGGCTTGCGCGGCCGAGCACAAAAAAACGCGGCCGAGGATAAAGCAGAATACGCATCGAAGGCGCTCGAACTTTCCACGGCTTATACTTTTATGACCAAGGGGCAATTAATTGATTTCTTTGGCAAGGCTACTGTGTCTGAAAAAGATGGCATCGTAGAGGCAACAGGACAAGATATTTATGTTAAAGGTGATAAGCTCACGATCTGGGTCGATAAGAATACGAATCTCTATACCAAAAAGAAATTTTCAAGTCTGCTGGGAAAGGATGCAGTTGACGGAGAGATCAATTATGAAAAATTCAGTTCAGGTGTAAACCACGGCTCCACAACCATACTGAACATGCCAGCTCAGAAAATGAAGATTGATGCAAAGAATCAAGATTATTCACAAAAGGTTAAGTAATTCCAGCAACATTAATAAATAGAAAAGGAGAGCCACGCTCTCCTTTTCTTCTAAGAACAATTTCAAACTCACCAAATCTTAATTCGATCTTCTGGTTTTTTATACAGCTTGTCTCCAGGCTGAACGTTGAATGCCTTGTACCATACATCCATATTAATAGGTGCACCGATCGCACGATACTCTCCAGGTGAATGTGGATCAATTACGATCAACTGTGCTTTGCGATCAGGTAATGTTTTGCTTCTCCACACTTGTGCCCAAGCCAGGAAGAAACGTTGATCAGGTGTGAACCCTTCAATCTTCGTTTCTGATTTTCCTTGCTTTGTCATTTTAAATGCTTCATACGCTGCGTTCAACCCGCCTAAGTCACCAATGTTTTCTCCTAGTGTGAGTTTGCCATTCACGTGAAGTGTATCGAGAACTGTGTAGGCATCAAACTGCTTTTGTAACAACGTCGCTTTCGCATCGAATTTTTTTCTGTCATCGGCTGTCCACCAGTTATGCAACGATCCGTCTTTGTCATACTGACTTCCTTGATCATCAAAACCGTGAGAGATTTCGTGACCTATGACAGCTCCAATCCCTCCATAATTAAATGCATCGTCTGCGTCTGGATGAAAGAAAGGATACTGAAGAATACCTGCAGGAAAAACAATTTCATTGTTCACCGGGTTGTAATAAGCATTTACTGTTGGTGGTGTCATTCCCCAACGAGTGCGGTCAACAGGTTTTCCTAATTGACTAATCATGTCTTTAAAAGCCCACTGATTCGCATTGCGCACATTTTGAAGCAAAGTTTTATTGGTGATCTCCAACCCATCATAATTTTTCCATTTGTCGGGGTAAGCAATTTTTGGTTGGAATGCCTTGAGTTTGGCAAGTGCTTTTTCTTTTGTCACATCGCTCATCCAATCCAGTTGCTTGATACGAATTTCATACGCTTTCACGAGGTTCTTGATCAACTCATCCATCCGCGCTTTCGCTACCGGTTTAAAATATTGCTCCACATAAAGTTGGCCGAGCAATTCTCCAATGTTTCCATCAGTGAGATTAGAAGCCCTTTGCCAACGAGGAGTCTGCACTTTTTGTCCTGTCAATGCCTGGCCATAAACAAACCCAGCATCTACATAAGCTTTGCTCAGGTACGGTACAGCTGAGCGCATCAGGTTCCATTGCAAATAAACTTTCCAATCTTCGATGGACGCATTCTTAATCAAGCTATCGGCCACGGGAAAGAATTTGGGAACGCTTACGATGATACTGTCCTGCGCTGTGATATTCATCTTGGTGAGGAATACTTTCCAATCAATGGAAGGCGTGGTTTTTGAAAAATCTGCGACAGAAAATTTGTTGTAGGTCTTTATCGGATCGCGCATCTCCGTGCGGCTCAACTGTGCTTTGGCCAATTTCTTTTCCATCTCAAAAATTGTCTCGGCATTCTTTTTTGCCTGATCTTCCGAAGTACCACTTAACGTAAACAACGTCACGATGTAAGTGCTTTGCGCAACTTGCACTTTCTTTGAGCGTGGATCGGACTTTAAGTAGTAATCACGATCAGGCATAGAAAGTCCACCTTGATTAAATTGGGCAGCCATCTTATCAGGGTGTTTCTCATCTTGCGCTACAAAAAATCCGAAAAGTGGTGAACCCATGCCATGTGAGCGCTGATAGATAATCTCATCAAGCACCTGACTGTTATTTTTTAATTCGCTGATGCGCTTTAAATCAGCGCGAATCGGGTCAGCACCAAGTTGCTCGGTGGTAGCAGAGTCCATAGCAGCCACGTAAAAGTCAGATACTCTTTTCTTTGTTGAGCCTGGTTTTGCTTTAGTATCGGCAGCAGCTTCGGTCAGGATTTTCTTCAGTGCATTTACATTGAAGTCGCGAAGAATACTAAAACTTCCCCACGTAGTTTCCTTAGCGGGGATCGAATTATTCTTTAGCCAAACTCCACCTGCGTATTCAACAAAATCATCGCCTGGTTTTACCAACGTATTCATATTGGCAGGATCGATAAATTTCGCTTTGCCTGGATCTTGCGAATGGCCGTAGAAGGCAATAAATAATAGCAACAAGCTTAACCCAGAGACTCTTTTGTATAGATAAATCTTTGTCATAATGTTGGTTTTGATAGTAATTAAGAGTTGAATATTACTAAATGCCCTCCTAATTTCCTTGAAGATTATTTAGAAGCAAATAAGAACCTTCAAATGGCTTAATTACAAGGCGGTATTTCAAAATTAGGCTCCCCGAAATTATTAAGTTCTACTCATGCAACCATTGGATGACCAATCTAGTCTTGTCTAAAACAACCCTTTATGAAAATTTCTTTATTATCCTTCTTAATAGCAGCGTTTACCCTTTCAGGGTTCGCTCAAACCATCGAAAAAAAAGTAGCCCCTTTTAAAAAAGTAATTGCTTCACCAAAAATCAACCTAGTAATGGTAGCCGGTGAAAGCGAGTCTGTCAAAATCAATTATGCTAATGTTGATGCATCCAAAATAAATATCGTAGTAAAAAATAAGGCACTCCATATTTATCTGGACGGATCGAAATACACTGAAAAGCGTGAAAGAGTAAAAAAAGATGGATGGGTGGATAAAGAAAGTGTTTATCGCAATGCCACAATCACTGCTTATGTTACCTACCGCAAGCTCGACAAGTTGGTTGTTCGTGGAGAACAGGAAGCAAATGTGCTGAGCGCGATCGACAGCAAGAAATTTAAACTGAGTGCATACGGTGAAGGTGACATCACGTTAGCTTCGTTGAAAGCATACAAGTTTAAAGCCTGCCTCTATGGTCAACATACTGTTAAAGTAAAGGCCGGTGAAGTCGATTTTCAAAAATATAAACTGTTTGGCGAAAACAAGATTGATACGCAAGCTTTTCAAAGTGAAGAAATCGCCTCCACTACCTACGGTGAAAGCAAACTGAAATTCAACGCCAACGAAAATTTACGCCTAGTCACTTTTGGGGAATCGGATGTAAAAGTAAAGGGTGGAGCCGATATTAATAAGCTTACTTTTGGAGAAGTCGCTGTTAGTCGATAATTATCCTTTCTTCGCCACAACAACTAGTGTATCAAATGCATAAGAAGCTCGAGGAATAATTTCTTCGAGCTTAAATCCGGCGGTCTCCAAAAAAGCTTTCATCTCATTTTTCTCAAACGTGCGAATAGTTGATTGATCTTCTCCAATTTTTCTAAAGCGTCCATCATTTTTTTCTTCATAAAAAATGGATTGCCAATCAAATACTCCATGTTGAGTCTGATTTATTTTCCAAAAACTCTCGCGTTTAAGTCCTCTGCCACCTACTATGGCTTGATGAGTCACTATTTTGCCATTTTTTATGGATGGAAGAAAAACTGTAGCATCGATGAAATCAAAACAGAGAATACCTGGTTCTGCTAAATTTTTATAAATGGATTGAAATGTATCATGCACATCTTGGTCAGTCACCAAATAGCTAATGGAACGACCGGTAATAATGCAAGATGATACTGGCTTTGTGAGGTTGAAATTCCGCATGTCGCCTTTTACAAAATCAACGTTAGGATTATTCTTTCTGGCGATAGTTAACATATCATCGCTCAAGTCCATTCCGGCATATTCAACATTATTGGCTATAAAAAGCTGAGCTAAGTTTCCTGTTCCGCAGCCTGCCTCCAACACCGACTGACATTGATATTTTTTTAAAATCGAAAAATAAAAAGCAAACTCTTCCTTATAGTTGACAAAAGTCTGGTACATGCCTTCGTAAACTTCAGATAGGCTAGCATAGAGATTGTTCATAAATCAACGGGTCATTATTTCCTGTTCAAAAACTCCTTCTTTTGATTCGAGTCTGGTAGATACTTCTTGTTTAAGGCCCTAAAAGCTGTTTTAAATTAAATGAATTTCCCGGTAGAAATAAACGTATCTTTATACTCGCACGACAAATCGGAAAGTCATGCATTCTAATGAAATTAATGCTTTTTCTAAGTGCGTGGATGTTCTTCTCTCTGGCAAATGCGCAGACAGATTCAGTTGTCTATCGGGCAAGTAGTAAAGAGACCGCGACCGAAAAAAAAGTTATTAAAAAAGTAGAATCCTACTCTATCACCATCACGGTAACGAACATCCGCAATCACAAAGGTGTGATTCGTTTCAAGTTTTTCGACGACTCAACACCATTTCCACATGATACCGGATTTAGGAAAGTTGTGGTAAACAAATCAGAGATAACGGGTGATTCGTTTACGGTAACTTACGATGGTTTCATTTCACAATACATGGGCATCGCCTTGCTTGATGATGAAAATAGCAATTGGAAACTGGACATGGGTTGGTTTTTGCCAAAAGAAGGCCACGCATTTTCCGATTATCACCATATAGCATTGCGTAAGCCTGTTTACAAGGATTTTCGATTTCTCTTGACGGGAAATAAAAAGGTAGTTATGAAAATGAAGTACTATTAATTCTATTAAAATGAATATTGTTAGAAGTTGGCGCGAACAAAAAATAATGTTGAAGAGAAGATTTCCCATCCTCACCGATGACGACTTTGTTTTTGAGAAGGACGGGCGCGAAAATATGCTTGCTAAACTGGAAGCAAAACTTAAAAAATCGAGAATTGAATTAGATTCGTTGTTCGCAGAACTTCAACTTTATTAGAGTCGAGTTCTTTTACGCTGCCTCGTGAGTTGTTACTGGCTCAGAAAAAGAATTGGCCCGATACGCTCTTTGAGGAACTGAAATGGTTAGTGTACTTCCTTTTCCATGAGTGCTATCTATTGCGAGTTCTCCCCCTGCTTTTTGCAAATACTCGCGGCAAAACGAAAGCCCTAAGCCGGTTCCCTTTTCATTATTAGTGCCCTCCGCACTCTTCGCAGTTTGTAAGCCTTGCAAGGTTTTGAGTACGTCTTTACTCATGCCCACACCGAAATCAATCACCTTAATTAATGAAGATTTCTCTGCCAACTCACCGTGAATAATAATATCACCGCCTTCGTGCGAAAACTTAATGGCGTTCGAAATCAAATTTCGAAGCGTAAGATTTAAAATGTTCCGATCAAAATTGACCCAATGATCTTTAACCACTTCATTTTTGATTAATAGTTTTTTGGCCGTAGCAATAGTTTCGAATAATTCAATGTTCTCTTTAACAATATCATGTAAGTCAATTTTTT
>DASYTA010000048.1:0-12450 GCA_036002745.1 Cyclobacteriaceae bacterium
CTAGGTAATAACACACCGTATGTAACTCACATACGATTTCTACCTAATCGATTTCCAAAAAGGCTTTTCAATTTTTGGCTTCGACTGCATTTGCGATATGCCGAAAGAGTAATAGCAGTATCTCAAAGCGTTTTAAATCAACTCCCGCAGCATTCGAAATTGACATTAGTTTATGATGAACTACCGATAGAGGAAAAATATCCTGATCTAACAGTCTCAGACGCTTCCAAATCTGTATTTATCTTTCTTTACCTTTCTAATTTTATAAAAGGTAAGGGGCAGGATTTTGCATTGGAGGCCTTTGGTAAAGTTCATTACCAACTGCCTGATTGGAAGCTGCGTTTTGTAGGCGGTGACATGGGGTTGAAGAAGAATTTGAAATACAAAGAAAGCCTTAAACAGAGAGCTATCAAATTAGGAATTTTTGAAAAAACGGAATGGGTTTCGTTTACCGAAGATGTGGAATTGGAATATAAGCATGCCGATATTGTTTTAAATTTTTCTGAATCTGAATCTTTTTCGATTACCTGCCTTGAAGCTCTGTCCTTCGGCCGACCGGTAATTGCAACAGATTGTGGTGGACCAAGGGAAATAATTGACCATGAAGAGACGGGCCTATTGGTTGCGAATAGAGATATTAACTCAATGGTAAATGCCATGATGAAACTCGCCCTGGATAGAAAGAGTAGATTGACAATGGGAATAGAAGCAAAGAAACGAATGAAAATCAAATTTGGCTCAGGAAAAACAATTGAAACTATACAGACGGTTTTTGATACCGCTTTGAAGCAGAAATGAAATACACTTTAGTTTGGGTAATGTGGTTAATTTGGATAACAGCACAGGGTCAATCTGTCAATGCAGATTTTTCCATAAACTCAGGCGGCTGTACAGGTGAGAAAATGGCGCTAGTTAATCAATCGAGTGGAGCTCTCACTTCTTCTTGGGATTTTTGTGAGGCCGACCTGAAAGTATCCCCACAGTTCACCGATGGTGGAGTAGTAGGTTTGTCAACAGCTTTATTGGATGTGAAATTAAGGAACGATAAGGGCAATTGGTATGCATTTGCGTGTGATGGTGATGGTAACAAATTGACTCAACTGAGTTATGGTGCTTCCCTATCAAACATCCCAGTCGTGACTAAAGTATCCGATTTTGTTGTTCCATCCGGAATAGAAATAGTTCAACTAAACGGTACGTGGTATGGTTTGGTTGGAACATTTACCACACAATCAAAACTCTATTTACTGACATTCGGAAGTTCACTTTCTTTTCCACCAGAAATAAATGAAGTAGTGCTTCCTGCAGGTGCCATCATGTCGGCTCGTTCGATGCAACTAGTTCAGGAAGGAACAGATCTTTTATTATTCGTATCGAATTGGAATCAATCGAAAATTACTCGAATTAATTTTGGATCAAACTTATCAAGTTCAATAAGTTCAGTGGATTTGATTGAAATGGGAACGTCTTCATTACTTGGAATAACTTCCATGGAGGATGACATTGGTAAATATCTCTTTGTAACAGGTTACTCCAATAATACTTTATATAAGCTGAGTTATGGTAACAACTGGAAAAGTGCGAGCCCAACAATCGAAGTTGTTACCACCGGATCAACTACTCTAAATAATCCCACAATAATAAATGCTCAGTATGAAGGAGGTCATTACTATTTATTCTCTGTATTAAATTCTGGGCGATTGTATAGGATGGATTTTGGTACAGACCTATCAGGGCTAAGTCCAACTCTAGATGATTTGGGTACGTTTGGAGACATGGTTAATGTTAGGGGCATGGATCTTATCAGAAGTGATGGTGCTTATGTTTCCATTTCTACAAGTTTTTCAACTAATAAAGTGTATCGCTTAGATTTTAAAAGTGTGCTGTGCGATGCTTCTATACCTACGTACGAAGGATTGACTCCCCCAATGATATTCTTTGATGCAAGTGGAACGTATCCTGTTACACTTCGGATTAATGGATCCGGACTATTGACCGACAAAGTATCAAAATTAACAACAATAAGTTCAACGATAGCACCAGACATAGGATTGGGTATCGTAAACAAGCAATGCGCATCGTTACCAAATGAATATTCAATCACTAGCTCTTCGGCAATAGTAAGTTATCAATGGGCTTTTGGTGATGGAGGTACTTCGAGTAACGCTTCTCCGGTATATACATATGCCTCATCAGGAGTTTATGATGTTAATATTGAAGTTACTGCCTCAAATGGATGTAAGAATAGATCGACTGGATCAATTAATATTTTTTCAACTCCTGATTTCACTTTACCCACAGCAACTCCTGTGTGCACAAATCAATTATTTGCATTTTCCAATTTAACAGACTTTGTGCAATCTTCGGAACCAGCATGGCAATGGTATATTGATGGTGGTCTGGTATCAACAGGAAGAGATTGGGCACAATCGTTTATGAGTGTTTCACCGGTTACGATCAAGTTGAAAGGATCAAATTCCGAATGTGCTGGAGAAACGAGCAAAGTATTAAATGTAACAGCGCATGGTACCAGCGTCGATTTTAAGACCATGAACAGATGTGAGGATACATTAATAAATTTTATAAACCAGAGTGGAGGAGTTATAGTTAGTAATAACTGGGACTTTGGAGATGGTAATACCTCAACATTAACTGATGCGACAAATACATACAATTCTGCGGGTGACTATAATGTGAAGTTGACTGTCATAAATGATGAGGGATGTCAAAATTCTAATACAAAGGTTTTAACTATTTACTCCAATCCCCAACCTGATTTTGTCATTGAAGCTCCGCCCTACTCCTGCGCAAATTTTCCTGCGCAGTTTGATAACAACACACCGCCACTAACTGATAGCAACATTACAACTTGGGCGTGGAGTTTTGGGGATGCCGCAAATGGCACTTCAAATCAAAAGAACCCGTCGTATACTTATGCTACGGCTTCGAATTACAATGTCAACTTGCAAGCCACCACTAATTTTGGATGCACGGCCTCCAAACAAAAAAGTGTTACAATTAATCCTTCACCAACAGCAGGATTTACTAACACGCCTGCATGTGTTAATCAAAATACAGTTTTCACTGATGCATCATCAGGAAACATTACCTCGTATCAATGGGTTGTTCAAGGAACGACATTTATTGGTGCAAATCCTCCGCCCTATGTTTTTAAGGCAGCAGGAACGTACCCGGTTTCATTAACTACCACTTCCGGAATTGGTTGTAAGAATCAAATCGTAAAAAATATAGCTGTGCCAATTCCCCCTGCAATGGATTTTACTTACCAACCACCCTGCACTGGCAAGCCCACTACATTTCAAGAACTCTATCCAGGAGGAACTGACCCCAGTGTTGCTTGGAATTGGAATTTTGGATCGGCAAGTGGAGTAGGTTCACCAATTGATTATTCTTTTGCGGCCCCTGGTGTTTATTTGGTCACTCTTAACACGACACGAAATTCCGGCTGCGTTTATTCAACTTCAAAAAATGTCACCATCTATAATGGACCTGTTGCAAAGTTTACACCCTCTACATTGGGGGGAGCTCCTCCTCTTACAGTGACTTGTAATAATGAATCAACAGCGGATTCCTATTTTTGGAATACAGGTGTTGTTACAAGTAATGAAGTCTCTCCTGTATTTACATTTAGTGAATTGGGCGAATACAAAGTGTTGTTAATGGCGAGTAATATTCACGGCTGCATAGATACAACTAGTACTAAGATCTATGTAGTAGTCCCGCGAATTGATTTAGCAATGAAGAATTTCTCATTAATTGAAAATCCAAGCAGTAATTCATCAAAACCCGTAGTGACAATTTCTAATCTTGGAAACATTCCGCTTACCGACCCAGAGGTGCAAATTGATTTGGGAGGGAATGCGATATTGAAAGAAAAAATTGTGACAACTGTATTGCCAGGAAAATCTATTCAGCAAACACTTAGTTTGGAAATTGTTCCTCAAACGTTGGGATATATTTGCGTTGAAGTTGTTCCTGCTGGCGACATTAATGTTTACAACGATAGACAATGCCTATCAATGACCAGTAATGATGTATTATTTTATCCTTATCCTAACCCTGCTAGCGGTCAAATTAATTTTGATTGGATAAGTTCAGAAAGCGAAAATGTTGGGGTGACGATTTATAAATCGACGGGCCAGATAGCTTTTAAGCAAGATTTTCAAAAAGTCCCGTCTGGAATAAACCAATTGGCCATCGACATTTCTTCCCTCTCAAGCGGACTTTATCTAATTCAATTTTCCGGAGCAAAAGTGAAAAAGACTTTTAGCGTTAGTGTGATCAATTAGGGCTCTGAAAGAAGGGTTGATTTTAATCATTGGAAATTATTACCTTCGTTAAACCATTTTTTAATCTTATGTCTAAATCAAAAAAACTGCCGCCAATGTTCAGGAATTTTTACGCGGTCACCGGGTTTTGCTTTTTAGTGTGGATGACTTTTCTTGATTCGAATGATTTAATTTCAAGATTTAAGATGGGTGCTAAATTGCGGTCACTCGAGGATGAAAAAGAATATTATCAGGAAAAAATTTCAGAAGTTGAAAAAGACCATCAGGAGCTCACAACAAATAAGGAGCTTCTTGAAAAATTTGCCCGAGAAAAATATTTAATGAAAAAGCCGACTGAAGATATTTTTATCATTCAAGAAAATTAGATGAGCATGAAAAAATTTGGGCTGTTGGTAGTGGTGATATTGGCCGCGATTGGTGCTCAAGCGCAATACAACCAATCGACTCGTCAAGGTAAGGGCTTAACTTTAGACAGATTTTATTTTGGAGGTGGAGGAGGATTTGGGGCAGGAACTGATGGTAATGGCTACAGCTATAATTATTTCTCTTTGTTGCCTGTAATTGGTTATAGAATTACGGATCAATTTTCTGTTGGTGCGAGTATCACCTATCAACAATACAACTATCCTCAGTTTGGCGCTTCGTATAAACAATACGGCATTGGACCTTTCGTAAGGTATAGTTTCAATCAGGTTTTTTTTCAGGTAGAATATGATTTGATCAATGCACCTCCCTATAACGGCAACAGTGAGGCTCGCACAAATTACTCTAGATTATTTTTTGGACTGGGGTACTCGTTTCCCCTTGGAAAAAAGGGGGCAATAAATACCCTCGCGATGTATGATGTGCTCTATAAAACTCCAAGTGTATTTCTTAGTCCTTATGTACTGCGAATCTATTTCACAATCTAGAATTCAATCTCAAATTTTTTTCCGAGCTCTTTTAAGTCAGCAACAACTTTTGCATTAAGCGGAATACCGTTTTTCATTCGGTCACGTTCAAATTCACGCTCGGGGTCACCAGGGATAATTAATTTTTCTTCACTCGCAATTGTTTTCGCCTCGCGAAAGCGAGTGATCCAATTGTCCATATGTTTTTTAAATTCATCCGCAGGACGAAATGCGTCAACTCTCATGGCTCCAAAAAAATGACCGATGCCATCACCAACCGGATCAGCAGGCGGAGCCAAGAAACTTACGAAAGGAGGAACCCATGGTCCATAATTCGCTCCACTTAATACAGCGGAAAAAATATCAACCCACGCACCCAAACAAAATCCTTTATGACTTCCGTGTTCACGATCGCTACCCAACGGAATAAGCGCACCGCCATCTTTCAATTCATTTGGATTCGATGAAGGTGTTCCATCTTTTTTTTGGATCCAACCTAGCGGAGCTTCTTTTTCTTTTCGTTGAAGAATTTCCAGTTTGCCATTTGCCGCAGTGGTAGTTGCAAAGTCAGCAACAAAGGGAGGTTGCTTATCCGCTGGGATCGCAACTGCAATTGGGTTTGTCCCCAGTAAACGCTCAACCGAAAAAGTAGGAGCTACTAAAGGACTTGCATTCGTCATCGCCATGCCAATCATGTCGTGTGGCAAAGCCATCATAGCATGATGACCTGCTATACCAAAATGATTTGAATTTTTCACCGCTACCCAACCGGTGCCTGCGATCTTCGCTTTTGCAATCGCGATGTCCATAGCTTTTGGCGCCACAACCAAACCTAGGCCCGCATCACCATCAACTACTGCAGTGCTTGGACTTTCATGAACGACTCTAATATTGGGTTTACTATTCACTCGTTTTGCTTCCCACAAACGCACGTAGCCACTTAAGCGCGCCACACCATGCGAATCAATGCCACGCAAGTCCGCACGTAACAAGGAAGTGGTTGCGAGTTCTGCTTGATCGGAGGGACAACCAATTTTTATAAAAAGTTGATTTGCGAAGGACTTAAGTTGCTCGTGAGAAATAATAGGATCGTTCATAGTCCTGCAAAACTAATTTTTAATTGCGGATCAGAAAAAAGAAGAAATCAAATCTGCTGAAGAAGATTCTTGAATGAATTGAAATCCGCATTGCAGGAGATACTCGTTTTCTTTTTAGATAAGAAGAATTTTAACCCATCAGGGATTTCAAGCTTGGTTTGCAAAGTGGACTCCACTACATCAAGGAATTTGGCTGGATGAGCCGTTTCGAGAACTACGCCTACATTCTCAAGATTTTGTGATTGATATTTTTTTAATCCGAGGTATCCAATTGCTCCATGTGGATCTAGCGTGTATTTAGATTTTTTGAATACTTCTTTCATTGCTTCGCGAGTCTCTTCATCAGTGAAAGAATATCCGGTGATCTGTTCTCTCATTTCAGAATGATTATTATGGAATAGATTTAACATCCGAGCAAAGTTGCTTGGATTACCTACGTCCATTGCATTGCTGATGGTTGATGCAGAGGACCGAGGTAAAAAATCTTTTGTTGTTAAATAATGCGGTACAATATCGTTAATGTTTGTTGCCGCAACGAAGTGTTGAATAGGTAACCCCATTCTCTTCGCAATGAGTCCAGCGGTAAGATTTCCAAAATTTCCACTTGGAATGGAGAAGACAACATTTTTATTTTTTGGTAAACGTGACCAAGCGTAGAAATAATAAAATGACTGCGGAATTAATCGAGCGATGTTAATAGAATTCGCGGAGGTCAGGAAGAAAGATTTGTTCAACTCTTGATCTAAGAATGCTTGCTTCACCAGACTTTGACAATCATCGAAAGTGCCGTTCACTTCGATAGCAGTGATGTTTTTACCCAACGTAGTGAATTGCTTTTCTTGAATTTCACTCACCTTGCCTTGTGGATAAAGAACAATGACTCTTGTTCCGTCAACACCTAAAAAGCCGTTGGCAACCGCGCTGCCTGTATCACCGGAAGTTGCTACCAAAATTACAATCTCTCGATTTTGCTGTTTGGCAAAATGACCCAGCATCTGCGACATGAAACGGGCACCAAAATCCTTGAATGCCAAGGTTGGTCCATGAAATAACTCAAGAGCGAAAATATTTTTCTCAACTTCAACAAGTGGTGCATCGAAACTGATCGTATGATCAATAATAGTTTTCAACTGATCAGTTGAAATATCTTCTCCAACGAGTTCATTGGCAACTGCAAGCGCGATTTCGCGAAATGACTTTTCATGGAGTGAATTAAAAAACTCTTGAGAGAAGGTTGGGATTTTTTCAGGCATGTACAATCCATTGTCGGGAGCCAAACCTTTGATTACAGCCTCTTGAAGACTTACGAGATGTTTTGAATTGTTGGTACTATAAAATTTCATCTTACTTATTATTCAATAATGTACGCTCCTTTGCGATTTACTTCTGAAATATAAATTTCACTTTCTAAACCCATGTTGCTGAACTCTTGTTGAATGGCGTTGCCAGCTTTTTCTGCATTAGCTTTTCCTTTGCAAAGGCAAAAGATGGTTGGCCCGGATCCTGAAATTCCGCAGCCTAAAGCACCGTTCTCCATTGCGGTTCTTTTAATCTGAACAAATCCTGGAATCAAATCAGATCGTAATGGTTCTGCTACAACATCTACGAGCGACCTTCCGATAAGCTCATAGTCATCTTTCATCATACCCGCAACCAAGCCCGCGGTATTTGCCCATTGTGTAATTCCATCTTTCAATGGTATCATCGATTTCAAAACCGAACGCGCATCTTTTGTTTTTACTTCGATATGCGGATGAACTAAAACACAAACCAATTCTTTTGGCGTAGGAATCGATATAATATCCAATGGATGATTTTGGCGAATTAAAATTAATCCACCCAACAAACTTGGGGCAACGTTATCCGCATGAGCAGAACCACATGCAACACGCTCTGCTTCCATCACGAATGGTAAAAGATCTTCTCTCTTCAGTGGTTCACCCATCAAATGATTGATAGCAACAACGGCAGCCACGGCGCTTGCAGCACTTGAACCCATACCGCTACCCAATGGCAAGTTTTTATAAAGAGTGATTTCAGCGCCTTGTTTACTTTCAATGGACTTTAAAAGTTCAATCACTGCTACTCCGGCTGTATTTTTATTTGCCTCAAGAGGAAGTCGACCATCATCGCCAATGATTGCTTTCATGGTGACTTGATTCGAATCGTTCAGGGTAATTAAAACTTCATCTCCAGGAGATTGAACAGCAAGACCAAGCACGTCAAAGCCACAAGAGACATTTCCGATAGAAGCAGGAGCAAAGACTTTAATCGACTTCTTCATTTTAGTTTGAATAGTTTCCGATCCGAATAATATCTGCGAAAACGCCAGCCGCTGTTACTTCTGCACCGGCACCAGGTCCGCGAATCACCATTGGTCGATCGTGATAACGTTCGGTTGTTAATAGAATGATGTTGTCACTTCCAGACAAAGAATAAAAAGGATGACTAGCATTCACTGTTCCTAATTTCACTGAAGCTTTTCCATTTTCAAAAACTGCTTGGTAGCGAAGTTTTTCATTTTTTTCCTCCGCTTTAGCGAGAAGTTTTTCAAAATGAGAGTCTGACTCTTTTAGTTTGCTAAGAAAAGCATCGGCACTCATTTCGCCACGACAATTTTCCGGAACAAGATTTTCAATTGAAATATCAGATAGCTCCAATGGGATTCCGGCTTCGCGTGAAAGAATCAATATTTTTCTCGCCACGTCTGTTCCGCTGAGATCATCGCGTGGATCTGGTTCTGTATATCCTTTCGCTTTCGCTTCTGCTACTACATCACTGAATTTTTGTCCTTTCGAAAATGAGCTGAAAATAAAATTCAACGTTCCACTCATCACCCCTTCTATGCGAATCACCTTATCTCCACTCAGTAATAAATCATTCAATGTGTTGATCACGGGCAATCCCGCACCCACATTCGTTTCATATAAAAACCGAACACCTCTCGCTTGAGCAAGACTCTTTAACTTTTTATAATTTCCATAAGCACCTGAGTTGGCTTTCTTATTTGGAGTTACAATAGAAATGTTTGCTGAAAGAATTTCTTCGTATTGACCAGCCACATCTGCGCTTGAAGTACAATCCACAAATACGCTACTCGGCAAATTGCAGTGAATCATTTTTTTGGTGAAGTCTTTCAGATTCATGCTTTCACCACTTTCCTTCATTTGCTGAATGCAAGAATCTAATGAAAGACCATTTCCATCAAAGATCATTTTTTTGCTGTTGGCAACACCAATCAATTTCACTTCCAATTTATTTTGATCAGATAGTTGCTGAAACTGATCGTTGATTTGTTTTACCAAAGTATTACCGATCAATCCTGTTCCCACAAGGAAAACATTTACCGACTTCTTATCCGAAAGGAAGAACGCATCATGCAAAGCGTTCAGTGATTTTGAAACATCGATTTGTTGAACAACCGTAGAAATATTTCTTTCTGAAGAGCCTTGCGCTATGGCGACAACATTCACTCCATTTTTACCCAACGCACTGAACATTCTTCCGCTTGTGCCGGGATGATGTTTCATGCCATCACCAACAACTGCCACGATCGAAAGCCCCTGAACCATTTTTATTTCATCGATGAGTTCGTCTTGTATTTCGTGGAAGAATTCCTTTTCGATAGCAATTTTAGCTCTAGATGCAGATTCTGTCTCAATCGCAATACAAATCGAATGTTCTGATGAAGCCTGACTGATCAGAATAACATTTACTTTTTCTCTAGCTAGTGTTGAAAATAATCGCATGGAAACACCTACAACACCTAGCAACCCGCTGCCTTGCACATTCAGCAAGGTGATGTTGTTCATAGATGAAATGCCTTTGATCAGTTTTCCATTAGTCGAATCAGAACTAATCAATGTACCGATTGCCTTTGGGTTGAATGTATTCTTGATCCAGATCGGAATGCGATGCGCCATTGCAGGCTTCATGGTAGCAGGAAAAATTACCTTGGCACCAAAGTGTGAGAGCTCCATTGCTTCCTCATAACTCATCTGTGGAACAGTGAATGCTTTTTTCACGAGCCTTGGATCGGCCGTCATCATTCCGTCTACGTCGGTCCAAATTTCTAAAGCGGACGCTTGCAAAGCACCAGCAAAGATTGCGGCTGTATAATCCGATCCACTTCTGCCCAGTGTTGTTGTCTCTCCACTTTCGGATGTTGCAATAAACCCTGTAATGATCTGTACATCCTTATGGTTTTTAAAATGATCACGGATCATTTTGTTGGTTACATCAAAATCAACTTTGGCGTAACCAAACTGATTGTCGGTGCGAATGACCTGACGAGCATCTAAATATTCTGTTGCCAATCCTCTATCTTTGAAGGCTTCACTGATGATAAAAGCAGAGAGCCTTTCACCAAAACTCATGATGTAATCCAGTGTGCGTGGAGTTCTTTCTTTCACGAGGAAAATTCCGTGAAGCACGTCTTCCAATTCATTGATTTGAACTTTTACTTGTGCGAGGATGCCACTTTGGGTTGAAATTTTTGTAAGGTCTCGTACTGCATCGAGGTGGCGCTTTTCCAATTGCTCGAGTTTTTGTTTGTATTCGAGTTTGCCTTCCAGTGCAAGCTGACTTAACTGAATCAATTGATCTGTCACTCCACCGAAAGCAGAAAAGACAAAGGCAACTTCTTCCTTCAAATAAGGTTTTGCAATTTCGATGATCGATCTTATTCGTTCCGGAGTGGCTGCCGAAGAACCACCAAACTTTAATATTTTCATTTACTATTTTAAGATTGAGTTTGTGTTGAAATCAAGATTCAGAGGCGGTTTCCTGGAAACGGCATGAATGGAGTGGGCGATATGGTAATATATACGGGTTACCCCGTAATAATTGTAGTAATGGTGGTAATCACCAAAATAGAAATGGTTGCAACGGTGTTGCCGGAGTGAATTGATGATATGGCGTGTTGCTTTTGCATTTGAGTTCCCGAAGTAATCAGATTAAAACATAGATTCCAATCATTGAGAAGAGAAATTTAGAAAATTCTCTTCCGCAATCGATGTAAATAGATCAGAAGCACAAATAAAATTACCTTTGAGTTATGGAATTCTTTGAAGGAACGAATCGTAGTACAAAAGAAAATAACACATGAAAACAATTTCAATGCTAATGGTTGTTTGGCTAATCGCTATCAAGGGATCAGCCCAATCCAACCAGAATGTCAATTCTAAAATCACAGATGTGACTGTTTTCCTTAATCGGGCGCAAATGACCCGACAGGTGAAGACACAATTGAATACTGGGAAAACCAATTTGATTGTAGGCGGACTCACTTCGATGTTGGATCCACAGAGCATTCAAGTATCAGGAAAAGGAAACTTTATTATTCTGGGTACAAGCCACCAGCAAAACTATTTGTCGGAATTGAACATGCCTAAGGCACTAAAATCCTTAAAAGATTCGGCCGAGTTACTTCAAAAACAAGTTCAGTTGGAACAAAGCCAAAAAGAAATTCTAAACAAAGAAGAGCAACTGTTGATGAACAACCAGAAAATTGGTGGTGCAAATCAGAATCTCACTGTGGCTGAACTAAAAGCGATGGCCGATTTTTATCGGAGCCGATTAACGGAGATTGTTTCTTCGCGCATGAAGGAAGATGATAAAATCAAGAAGCTCAACGAACAGATTGTAAAGTTGCAACAGCAGATCAATTCACAAAATGAAATTTACCAGCGCAACACGAGTGAGATTGTCATTAGCCTTTCGGCTGATGCGCCTGCAAATGCTGAGTTTGAAATCAGTTATGTGGTAAGCAATGCGGGCTGGGTTCCTCAATATGATATTCGAGCAATCAATACAAAGAGTCCGCTACAATTGAGTTACAAAGCCAATGTATTTCAAAGCACGGGAGAAGAATGGAAAAATGTGAAACTGAAACTTTCGACTGCTAATCCAAGTGAGAGCGGATTGAAACCTGAGTTAGTGGCGTGGTATTTGGATTTTTATCAGCCTGCACCTGTGGTAGCTTATGGCGTAGAGAATAGAAGGCATGCTCCATCTATGGCAATGAAAAAGGCGGATGTATCGGGAGCGTTTGAAGTGGCGAAAGAGGAGGCACCGCCAGCAACTACTTCTGCCGATTTTGTTAGCACTATTCAAACTTCTTTAAATACTGAGTTTGATATTTCATTGCCTTAT
>DASYTA010000049.1:0-10617 GCA_036002745.1 Cyclobacteriaceae bacterium
TCTTTTTCCAAAAATCATTTTCATCAACAACAGAATGTAGCGACGACCAACCTGGTCTGCCTAATGGCATGATCGTTGGGCTTTTCATTCCCGGTATCATGTTAGTTATTTTTTCGATTGCCTCATTAGGGCAGTTCATCAAAATGTATTTGTTATTCTTAGCTGATTGTACGGATTTGATTCTAAATAGCAAATCATCAAGAATACTTTTCTTTTCAGTGCTCAAATTCGGAGATGCGACTAATACAGCTTCTGATTTTAAAACCGTTTCAACTTCTTTTAGTCCGTTGCTCATGAGCGTACTTCCCGTGCTCACGATATCGCAAATCGCATCGGCTAAACCAATGCCCGGTGCGATTTCAACCGAGCCGCTAATCTCATGTATGCCTGCTTCAATTTTATTTTTGGCTAAAAATTGTTTGACAATGTTAGGGTAGGAGGTGGCGATATTTTTTCCCTGAAGCCATGATGCGCCAGTGTACTCATCCGAACGTGGCACAGCAATAGAGAGGCGACATTTAGCAAAATCTAATTTCCTGATCAGTTCATTCTTCTTTTGTTTTTCGATGAAAACATTTTCGCCAACAATACCGGCATCGGCAACATTGTCTTCGATGTATTGAGGGATATCGTCATCACGCAAAAAGAGAACTTCTACCGGAAAATTTTCGGCCTGAGTTTTTAACTGATCTTTTCCATTATTAAAGTGCAGACCGCTTTCTTTTAAAAGCTTAAGAGAGTCCTCTTGTAATCTTCCTGATTTCTGTATCGCTATTCGTAACATGGGTTTGTATTTTCTAATTTAAAATTCTTCATAACAAAAAAGGCCTGCCAAGTGTGGCAAGCCTTTTTTTGAGTTTATCCGTATCGTAAAATCAAAACATTAACCTGCCGACTATGCGGTGTGCATGGTGGTGCAGATGATGAATGTTTTGAGTGTTGTTCATAATTGTGGATGCGAAGTAATCGAAGATTTGTTAAACTTCAAAGAAGTAGCCACAACTATTTTTAGAAATCAAAATTTAAATTGATAGGTGAGACCTGGATAATTTTGGTTCAACAAACGATTGAAAGATAGGCCCAAGCTGCTTTTATCCGATATCTTCACATTGTAAAGATCAATAGCTTTACCCATTTCACGATGGCCTAGTGCATTAAAAGTAATGTCTGCGGCAAAGCCTCCCACCCACAGAATCACAAAAGTATCGGTACTGATTCCACGAGTTGGCCTTCGTCCACCAAAGTTAGCGTTGGCCAATACATAGACGATACCAGGAATGTAGGCTAGGAAACGTAATGTTTGATAAGTTTTAAATTTATTGTATCGCATATTAATCTCTCTATCGTTTAGTGATTGCAATGGAATTTGCAACGCATCAACGGAATTCATTCGTTGGTCTCCATAGAAATATTTCCACCCATGTTTATAGATAGGCTTGAGCGGAACTTCTTTGGTGTCTTGAGCATAAGAACTCGATGCTCCTATCCATAGAAATAGTCGTAACACAATCGATCCCGTTAATCTCATATCTTTGCCAACGAAATGTAATTTATGAAGATTGTTGGCCAACTTGTAATTATTTTATTTCTGCTCACGGCTTGTGGTAGCAAAGAAGAGCGGCTGCAGAAATTTTTGTTGAAAGGGAATATTGCGACAAAAGAAAGAAATTGGGAGCAAGCAGTTTATTATTATGGCGAAGCCATTCGCTTAGACCCTTGCTTCACAGATGCCTGGAATAATTTAGGAACGGTCTATTTTCAACAGCAGAGTTTTGAAAAGGCCATGGAGAATTATGAAAAGGCTATTTCATGCAACCCTCAATTTATAAATGCATTGCTTAACCGCGCTAATACCGCATACGAACTAAAAGAATATTACAAAACCGTGAGTGATCTGGAGCGAGTCATTGCATTAAAACCCGATACCGCTGTTACCTATTTCACTTTAGGCCTAACGTATACAAAGCTCCGCGAATTCAAAAAATCGCTCGATGCTTTTGAAAAGGCTGCGCAATTAACAGGACCGGATAAAACACAGCAGCAGGAGCTTGCTGTGAATCACGCTATCGTGCGCTATTATCTTAAGCAGTATGATTCAGCAAAGATCGAACTGCAAGCCCTCGCAAAGGTCAATGACAAAGAACCAAATATTTATAATACGCTTGCTTTAATTGAAACCGAACAAGGTCATTTGAAGGAAGCGATGAATTACATCAACGAAGCCATTCGTCTGGCGCCAAAGCAATCGTACTTTGTGAACAACCGCGGATACATTTTTCTCCTGCAAAACGATCTCGAGCATGCAGAGGCTGATATTAACGAGGCCATTGCAAAAGACCCCGAAAATGCGTGGGCTTATCGCAACAAAGGAATTTTCTATTTGGCTAAAAAAGATTTCCCTCAAGCAGAACGAATACTTACCCAGTCATGGAAAATGGATTCATTCGTGGAGCGCATTCATTATTATCTAGGTCTTGCTTATATGTATAACGATAAAAAAGATTTGGCTTGTGCTTCATTCAGAAAATCGGAAGAGCTTAACGACAGGATGGTGACAGCAGATCTGATCAAGCTGTGTAAATGAACTTTGTTACTCTTTCGGAAAAACTTTCAAAAAGACTGACTCTACCTTTACCCGGTAGCATAGCTCATGAACCTGTGCGGGCGACTCCAGTTGGCCCTGTTAGACCAAAGTTTGAGCATAAGTTGCCACCGAAACCTGGAAGCGTTTTGATTTTACTTTATGAAGATGAAGGAAAAATAAAATTCCCGCTTACGAAGCGCCCGGAATATTTAGGGGCTCATGCCGGACAAATTAGTTTGCCAGGAGGAAAAGCTGAAGCAGGAGAAAGTTACCTTCAAACTGCCTTGCGGGAGGGTGAAGAAGAAATAGGAATTCACTCTAATGAACTTAACGTAATTGGGCGGTTAAGCGAGTTCTTTGTGATCCCCAGTAATTATTTGGTAGTGCCGGTGATAGCATATTCATTAACCAAGCCAAAATTTATTCCGCAAGAATCAGAGGTAGTAAAAATTTTGGAAGGCGATCTTGATGAACTTGTTCGTGACGATGCAATTCAAACTAAAGAAATTCTTGCTGCAAAAATGTATCCTATGCTCGCACCTCATTTCTTAATTGAAGGTGAAATTGTTTGGGGCGCAACAGCGATGATGTTGAATGAGTTTAGAGTGATTGTGAGGGAGGTTTTAGTTTCGTGAGGACATGTATTCTAATACCACCTCAAGAAGAAAATTATAAATGCGACCTCCTCTTTGCTTTGAACGGCCAAATCAGATTTAAAGAAAGTGCAACTCCAAGCAGAACATAGCCAATGCTGATCTTTCCAAACAAGTACAAGGTGATGACAACGATCGCTGCTGAAATTTCCAGCAAATTGTCGGCGATTCTGATTCTGTTTTTCATAATGGCGAGGTTGAATTTTATCTTGAAGAAATATCATATTTAGTAGTCATTTTATGATCTGGATCAGTATCGGCGATGATTTATGGCCATCTCCCGGTCATTTTTTAAATTCACGTTTACTCTTACCTGATTTAAAGTTCGATGCCGCGACAAGCAAATTCAGCTGATATTGATGATATGATCGCGAATCTTCCGCGCAACGAGCAAGTGCTGGTGAAAAAGCTTCGCGCGCTGATTATCGAATGCCTTCCGCAAGCGACTGAAAAGACATACTACGAGTGGCGTATACCCTTCTACTCAAGAAATCGGTTGATTTGTTTTATCTGGCCACCATCCGTGTCATCGGAGCCTGGAGTGAATAAAGAAAAGCAGAAGGCAAAGGGAGTAACTCTTGGTTTTAATCAGGGAAAACTGATGTCGAATGAAGACGGAGTGCTACTGGCCGAAGGACGGAAGCAAGTTTATGTGATGTATTTCAAAAAACTTGATGACATTGATGAGGCGAGGGTGCGAGCATTATTGTTCGAAGCGGCTATGATCGACGAGCAGTTTGTGAAAAAGAAGAAAAAATAGTCATCGAGTTACAAAACCTGTTGGGTACAGATTCATTATTACCCGATCTTTAAAGGTGGACACCGAGTGCGTGAGCCTGGAGAAAAAGCGGGCGTGTGATTGGTTTGTGCGTGAGGAGCATTTTTTTTGCCTTGATCTTTTTTCGTTCTTTTTTGTATCAAGACAAAAAAGAACAATCTGAATCAAGGAGTTAATTTTGCATCAAGCAAAGCTATTTGCAATGGACGATTGTTTGTCTTTTCTCTCTTTCATACTTTTTGTCTTGACACAAAAAGTACCCAAAAAGTCAAGGCCGAAAAATGCTTCCACCCACTTTCAAACACACCCCGCTTTTCGGCCAGGCCAATACGCTAGATATCCTACTTTAAAATTTGGTTGAATACTTGCTCGCGGTGGAAAAAGAGAAATAAAACTTTGCGTAAAGGTCAGGTAGAATATGATGTTATTTAGAAATCGCTCAATTCTTAAAATCATTACGATAGACAATATTCCCAACGGAGTCTGTCAGTTGAACATAATCGACTTCACATAGACCATTTGAGCCAAAACCCATTCCTTGAATAAGCCCGCCAGGTCGCTTATAGGTGGTGGCGAATACCTCTTTTCCTTCAACGGAAATTCTTACTTCCTTCTTCTTCACTTCAATCCTTACATTCTTCCAGTTTCTCACATCAAACCCCAAAGAAGAGAGATCATTTTTCTTTCCATCAAGATATTTGTCGCTGAACAACGCTTTTACCTCGCCGGTACAGCCGGGTATTGTTCCTGTGAAAAAGAAAAGCGAATTCTGGCTGTAAACTTCCGAAATAATCCAGGGGCACAACGTGGGCTTTACGGGATCCATTCTCACACGGGCTGTCATTGTAAAATTGTCGCTGTTGACTTCAAGGGAATCGGGAAAGCATGCATAATAATAGATTTTCTCATCTTTGATTTCTATTCCACTCGCCTGAAGTCCGCGAAGGTTAAGACCTAATACACTATCGCGCACAATAGTTTCGTTTTGAAAGTATTGAGGATAGGGATCAGAGAAATTTACTTTACTGTAACCAACCCATCCCTTGGTGGTGATGTGAACTTGAACTTGCTTCAGCACTTTGTTGTCGCAGATAAGTTTAGCGGTATGATACCCTGGCTCGTAATACGTTTCCGTTTGAGTGTGGTTATTTTTTTCAATCTTGATTCGCATTTTTTTGTTCCATGAAGGTTGAATGTAGAAAGAGTCACCCTCAATGTTGTCGATATCATAATTGAAAATTACGTTGGCGGGCACATCCTGAGAAACAATTTTCTGAACAGAGAAAACAGCTTTGGAGCTTGTGTTCTTTCTGGTGGCTACAAAAAACAGAGAGAAAAGAATTGCTATAAGAATAATTGCGCTTGAAACCCGTACAAGATTTCCGGAGGTTGTCGGCTTCTTTTCAGCTACCCGATGCTCCGTGGATACGGCTTTCTCCTCACTGACTGAATTTATTTTTCTTGTTTTGAAATCTTGCCAGCCGGAATAGCCAAGGAATGTCGTGAGAGCATCGAGTGTTGCAATCTGGGGAAGCCGTTCAAACTTTTCGCTGAAAATCCTTTTAAGAGTAGAGATACTGATAACAATCCTGGTGTTCTCTTCAATTAAATAACATAAGTGTTCAAGGTCGCTTTGCAGAATTTTTGACCGATCAGTGTACCCCATTTTGTTGCATAATTCTTCCAGGCAAAGCCTAACCAACTCCTTGTCACTGATTGCTCGCATTTTGAATTGATTTTGATTCTACTTTAAACGCATTTTGAACTGGTTATGGCCAGCTCATCGATGATAATTGCAGAAACAAATTAAATAATTATGCTTAAACACAAATTTCAAATTTTTGTAGTGTTAATCCTGTTCGGAATTATTTTCATTTCCTTTAATGAGGATTCGAAACATGCCGCAGAGGAAAGTGTACCGTATCCAGAAGGGTACCGCGACTGGACACACGTTAAGACGTATGTCGTGGGCCCAAAAAGCCTAGCGTTTAAGTTTATCGGTGGATTCAATCATGTCTATGCGAACGAGAAGGCGATGGTAGGTTATAGAACGGGACACTTCCCGAATGGCTCCGTCATTGTCTCCGATGTACTTCAAGCAAAAGAAGACTCTGTTGATATACGTGAAGGCCCAAGACACCATATTGACGTAATGGTTAGGGACAGTATAAAATATGCTGATGTTGGTGGGTGGAGGTTTGAAGAATTTCAAGGCGATAGCCCAACCATCCGGTTGCTAACTCCGCAAACAAGAGCGATTTGCTCTAACTGCCATACCAAGCAAAAGGATATGGTCTTTAGCGTGTATAGAAAATAGCAATTGAAATTCTCGTTGGTTCAAGGAACGCACGACAGGCTCTGTTACTAACTTTTGAAACAATAAGATGTCTACACCTATCTTAAAAATAGAAGATAAAACTTTATGGAACTTAGGTTCATCCTGCATCTAACAGGAAAAAACCTATGAAAACTCAAATTTTACTCGACATTAAGAAACCTTGTTCTGAGAACTGGGAATCTTTTACTTCAACTTCCGCTGGAGGATTTTGTAGCTCTTGTTCTAAAACGGTTATTGACTTCACTAAAATGACTGACAGTGAAATTCTCAATTTCTTCAGTAACCAAAAAGACAAAACTTGCGGCCGCTTCCGTTCTGATCAATTAAAACATTATTCGTACGCTGAACCTGCTTATATTAAACCTGGTCTTAATCTACTCAAAGCTGGTTTATTAAGTCTGTTCATCTTCCTGGCAAGTCGACCTAGTGTAGCACAAACTCCAGAAGGACCTAAATTTAAAATAGTTCAACCCGCTACTCAACTTGTTCAACCTACTACTACACAAGAAAAAGTCGCACCCATTGATGTAGATCATCTTATCAAAGGTATAGTCAAATCAAAAGATGATGGGTCGTCCATGGCTGGTGTAAATATCTATGTGAAAGGAGGAACCGAGGGTACAGTTTCAGATGCGGACGGACAATTCGTATTTCCCCGAAGACTTAATGAAGGTGAGGTACTTATCCTTAGCTTCCTCGGATTTGAAACCGTGGAATACGTTGTGAAGAAAGATGCGACTGAAACCATTGAATTGTCCATGGGGCTGAGTTGTATCGTGCTGGGCGAGGTAGCTGCAGATCAAGTGTACCAACCAAAACAATCCAGCATCAAACGAGCATTGCAAAAAGTGAAAATTATATTCTGATTTTTTTAAAGTCCGATGAAATTATTCTCGCGATTTTTCATTCTTGCTCTTTGCTCGGTTCGTCTTTTTGCACAGCCTTCCGATTTTCAAGTTACTGATTTCAGTAAGGCGGATAGCATTGCAGAAGTGTATGCGGGCCACAGGTTAAATAACTTAAATGACCTTGCGGAAAAACTAACAACTCGACTTGCGAGGGACGAAGAAAAGTTTCGGGCCATTTATGTTTGGGTGTGCAACAACATTAAGAATGATTATCAATTTTATTGGGAGAGTAAATTAATGCGAGAGAAGTTGATGAATAACCCCAGCGCGATCAAGCAGTGGGAAAAAGAATTCAGCGTGCGAGTTTTTAAAAAACTACTCAAAGAGCAAAAAACGGTATGCACAGGATATGCTTATCTCGTAAAAGAGCTGGCAACTCGCGCTGGGGTTACTTGTGTAATGATCGATGGGTATGGACGAACGGCCAAGTCAAATATTGGAGGCCTTGGAGTACCGAATCATGCATGGAATGCAGTACAGCTGAATGGCAGATGGTATTTGTGCGATGCCACCTGGTCGAGTGGTGCTATTAATACCGAAAGCGGTACGTTTGTTAAAAAATATAACAACGCGTATTTCCTGGCATCACCCGACTTATTTATTCGCAATCATTATCCGTTAGATTCAGCGTGGATGCTGTTGCGCGATAAACCAACGCTGAATGAATTTTTAAATCGACCTCTTGTTTATAGTAGCATCTACCGAAATAAAATAAGCCCGGTGTTTCCTAAAACACTCGAGGTTTCTGCAACAAAGGGAGAGACTATTTCCTTCCAGTTCAAAAAGAACAGCGACACCGTAATCAACAAGATTGAAATGGAAATAAATGGTGCAACTGCTTCAGCCAACGCTTATCAAAATGCCAGCGGACTTTACTGCCTTGATCATTCGTTTGCTTCACGTGGCACTTATCTAGTTCATGTTCTTTTTGATGCTGACTATGCTTTTACTTACAGTGTGAAGGTTAGGTAGAGATTTTATTAGCCTTGTTCTAAACAAATGATTCTACATTATTTGTCTTAAACAACGAAGCAGTAAGTTCGAGCGATCGAATCTTTGCGTTTACATCAAACACGTGCGTGGTGATCATGATCTCGTTCACTCCTGTATTCTCTGTAAATGAGGTTAATTCGTTTGCCAGCGTATCCGTGCTTCCTACAAAAGAATAATAGAACATCTGGTTTACAGCGGCACGCTCTTCTGCACTCCACAGTGCATCCATGTTGGCAGTAGGAGGTGCCAACGGTTTTCTATTATTGCGGATCAAGCCAAGCACCAGCTGGTAAGCCGAGGTAGCCAGGTACTGCGCGTCTTCATCCGTATCAGCTGCGATTACATTTACACAAGCCATCGAGTAAGGCTCTTTAAGAAAAGATGAAGGCTTGAACGATGAATGATAAAGCTGAAGTGCAGGAAATAATTGGGCAGGAGCAAAGTGAGAAGCAAATGCAAAGGGCAGCCCGAGTTTGGCAGCAAGCTGCGCACTGAATGTACTTGAGCCGAGCAGCCACACGGGTACATTTGTTCCTACACCGGGGATGGCTTTTACTTTTCCTTGTTGGTCGGCAGGGCCGAGATACTGCAGCAGCTCAAGCACATCGTTGGGAAACTGATCAACATCGCTATGTAAATTTCTTCGCAGAGCATAAGCTGTAGCCTGATCCGTGCCGGGAGCGCGGCCCAACCCAAGATCGATGCGACCGGGATATATTGATTCGAGCGTACCAAATTGCTCGGCAATAATAAGCGGTGCATGGTTGGGCAACATGATGCCACCAGAACCGACGCGAATGGTGGAGGTACCTTGAGCTATATGACCTATCAATAAAGCAGTGGCGGCCGAAGCGATGCTTTCCATATTATGATGCTCGGCAAACCAATAACGTTTGTAACCGAACTTCTCTGCATGCTGTGCAAAAGTGAGACTTCGTTTGAAAGCGTCACCTGCGGATTGATCCCCTTGAACAAGGTTGGCAAGATCAAGGAAGGATACTGGAATGGATTTGAGATTTTGTTTCATATTAGAATTTAAGGTTCGTGAGGGCACGAACCTTGGCTTAGATGATTCGAAATTTTATACTGAACACAAATTGATGTGAAGGAGTTCAATTTGATTCACAGACGTTTCTGGTAGCCCTTGACTTTCTTACTTTTCTTTTGCGTGCCCAAAAGAAAAGTAACAAAAGAAAAAGACAGCACGAACACTGCCCCTCCGCTGATCCGCCTTGCAACCACACGTGCCCGAGTGGGCCGCGCTGTTCGTGCACGTCCGCGCGCAAAATCCGGGTAAATTATTTAGTATAGACATTTCTTCAAATAGAAAAACAAGAGCGTTGGCCTGGCCGAAAAGCGGGGTGGCGTGATGGAATGGGCGGGGAAGCTTTTTTCGGCCTTGACTTTTTGGGTACTTTTTGCGTCAAGGCAAAAAGTACGAAAGAGAGAAAGATCAAAGATTTTGCAATTGTGAAAAGCTTTGCTTGATCAAGAGATTTGTTCATGAGCTTCTATTTTTCTTTTGTCTGATACAAAAAAGGACGAAGAAAGAAGATTGAGCACTGAACTGTACAAAGGCTAAGTCTTTTGCTTAATGATTGCTTTGGCACTCGCACCTTTGTGTGAAACAACAGAGCTTTCGCCAATGGCACGGCTGGCATCGACAGCAATTTGACTATTAGTAATTATTCATATCTTTTGAATATTTTGAATTTAACTGTGAGAATTTTCCACTTACCTCTATTGGTATGTTTGACAAAAATTGTTTAATCAATTTCCTGCTAAGTGAGATTAGACGTGGCTTTGCCTTATCTTTTATACTTATCTTTTTATCTGCACGCCCGGCTTTTTCACAAGAATTAAAATTTGATCACTTGTCGGTGAAGCAAGGCTTGTCGCAGGGAAATACGCTTGATATTATTCAGGACAAATTTAGTTTTATATGGATAGCCACAGAAGATGGTCTTAACCTGTTTGACGGATACCATTTTACGATTTATAGAAATGATCCGAGTGATTCTACTTCTATAAGCAATAATAATGTCTATTCTATTTCAGAAGATAAGGATGGAAATTTATGGGTAGGTACTCAAACCGGGTTAAATTTTTACGATCGTAGTCAAAATAAATTTATCAGATTTTTAAATGATCCGAAGGATAGCAATTCCATCAGCAACAATACTATTAATGCTGTATTCTTCGATTCTAAGAATAAGCTTTGGATCGGTACCGCTGATGGCCTGAATCAATATGATCCTAAAACTAATCAGTTCATTAAATTCTTTCATCAGCCCAGGATCCCTGGTTCTTTAGCCAGTTCTGAGGTGCGAGCGATTATGGAAGATCATCTTAATCGTTTATGG
>DASYTA010000050.1:0-4823 GCA_036002745.1 Cyclobacteriaceae bacterium
AGATTAAAAAGCTCCAAGATGAACTGGAAGAAGCTAAGCAACGCAATGAATTTGAACTTTGTGTTGAACTTAGCAATCGGATCAAGGGGCTTCAACAGTCAGAACCAGCGGAAGCGGCTGGCGAGCTAAATGACACTGAACGTGACTTGCTATACCGATATCAAGAGTTCAATGCACTTACTTCAAAAACAGATGAACAAATCAATGTAAGTGCTGACCTGAAAGTGAAAAATGTAACAAGTAACTTGGGTTCTCAACTTACGGACTTCTTTAGTTGCGTCCTTCGGATTGACAACCTAAAATTGACATCTGCGCAGTTGGATTTTAGTCGCGTGGAACCGATCGATTCAGTGGCGGACAGTCGCAGAGCAAAAAACATATTCAGAAGCAATCGAGACAATGTTAGAGTCTATCCAGTTGTCGAGAATTTCGGAGAGGGAATTCTCTTTGCTTTCTCCTCGGATCGAATTCTCCAACATACAACTGATGCGCAGCGATTTCGCGCACTATTTGACAGGCCCAGAAGCAAGTTCGCTGCCAATGCCGTACAACTGGCAAGGACAAGAGATTGGCCTTTGTACTTGATACATACTTTCAGTCACTTGATCATGCGGGAACTCGAATTTAGGTGTGGATATCCAACTGCTTCATTGTCCGAGAGGCTGTATGTATCGAATCAACAAGAAACGCAGATGTACGGTTGCATGATCTATACTTCCGAAGGCGCGGAGGGAAGCATGGGAGGCCTCATTGCGCAGACGCGTGAAGGTAACCTCAATGACTTAATTTTAAGCGCGTTAAAAAGAGCGACGATTTGCAATAGTGATCCCCTTTGTTGGGAGTCAGAAGGACAAGGGCTTTTTGATTTGAACTTAGCATCCTGTTTTTTCTGCAGCCTTGTAAGTGAAACATCTTGCGAGCAAAGAAATATTTATTTAGATAGAAGACAACTTGTCGATGATGCTTTTGGATTCTTTAAAGACGTACTTTCATGACATTCGCACAAAATAATGACGACATCATTAAACAGTACAAAACCGTAAAAGGTCTAACTCAAAAAGCCAGGCGTCAAGACTATGAATCTCGAATTCAGCAAGAACTCAGATCACGCGTAGCTGCCGAACTTCAACGCCAAGAAAATCGTTGGCAGGTTAAGGAAATCTATAAGGAAGTCATCACACTATTCTTTGAGTTTGAGTTGGAGTATTTTTTCATGTCGATATATTTTGATGATGATGACGATTATCTAATCCACGAATTACTTCCTGTCCTTTCGTCCCCGACACATAAACCTCTCAACTACGAGGATCGTTATTCTCTCTTAAAGCTCTTGTACCCCCGCGAAACAGCATCAGGTCGAGTTAAAGAATTTCTGGGGAAGTTGTTCTACGAGCGTATCGGCTTTAAGGCCCTTAGAGCAAAGGATATGTCAAATGAATTTCCAGAGATAAATCACGTGACATCCTGGATTCAAAAACAACTCGAAGAGGAAAACGGAGCGGACAATGTTTCGTTTGCTCTCTTTCATTTTACGAAATTCTGGCAAATGCGCTACGCAAAACCTTTTAACGAAACGGCCGGAATAGTTTTCTTAGTGAAGATGCAGCAAAAAATTGAGCCTCTAGGTTCAGACCGTTTAAAAGTGAATTTCGGCAAAGTGCTTGAAACTCTTGTCAAAGAAATGACAAAACTCATTGTGAAGCCGGTAAACTCACCGATTTCGAATTTGGTCAACTCATCATTGATAGATCATTCTGTGCATGCCGGCTACTTGAAACGGATTGATGAATTTCAGAGGTTACTCCAGGAGAAATCAATGATATTTCAGAACTTAACTGAACTAGCCGTTAGCGAGCTCTTTGCAAGGTATTGCGACACATCCAGCCAATTGCAGGCCGTTTTTTCGAAGGAAATATTGATGAGATTTGGGAGGGGTCAGGTTTTATCAACTCAGGAGATCGACAATTTTAGGGCAATTGACAGTTCAAGTTTGTCAGCAGAAGGAAATCAACTTTACAACAAAATTCGATCGATAAATTATATTTTTTTCTAGGTAACGTAAAGTCAACATGGAAGACAAATCGGTTTTTGATTTCAGCGGCGTCCCGAGTTACAACTGGGCTGAACTATATTATATCACCTACGAACTAGATATTAGTCTCACATCAATAAAAGAGGCGATAGTTCATCACAATAACATCATTAAAAACAAGCGAGACGCATTGAAAGAGGCTGTCGATAAAGATGAATATCTGTGTTCCAATGAGAGCGATGATGTTAAATCGCAATATTATAACAACTACTATGAACACGCCGAGGCGGCGATCGATGATCTCGAACGCATTCTGCATAATTCGACGACACTAACTATCTTTTCGGTTGTTGAAGGCAAAGTGAAAGTTCTATGTGAATCAATCGAAAAAGAAATCAGGTCATCAATAAAGATTAAGGATCTAAAGTCAAACGACAATTTTGATTTGTACTCATCGTATTTGATCAAGGTTTTTGGTATGGAGCAAGTTAAATCAGCGGCTTTCCTTGAATCACTTAAGAAGTATAAGATTGTTAGGAATTCGATTGCACATCAAAACAGTACTATAAGGGCCAATGAAGTAAACCTTGTCAAGACGTTAAAACACGTCAAAATTGAAACCTACGTTGATAACCACATTTTAATAACCTCGCAACAATTTCTATATGACCTAACAGAGTTGGTGGAAAAGTACATTAGTGAAGTTGTGAGTGAAATTGATCAGCGTTGGACGAAACTGAAACTCTTGTCCGATTCAGAGCATCGGAATTCATAAGCCATTTTCAGCGCGAAAAATCATCGCGTCAGATCTTGCTTGGAACTGCCTTGAAGTATTTCCTATCAATAGCTTTCTGTGCGTAAACCATAGTAGTTTCCATTGAGGCATGTCTAAGCGTCTTTTGGATAAACTCCAATCTGACGCCCCGGTCATACATGATCTGACCAGCAGTATGTCGTAAACTATGAGGAGTGAATTTTCCTTTTGACTTTGTCAATCCCATCCTCACAAATTTCTCTTCAATCAAATTATTGATTTCCTTTTTTGTAAGTAGGGGAAAGGCCTTCCCGCGTATAATCGAATTCTCTTTGAGATATTTCCTGACCTCCTTACTTGGCACATCAAAGAACCTGATGATGTCTTTACTTCGGCTCGATCTACCTTTTCCCCAAACACCGATCTTTTTCTCGCGGAACTTGCAGTCGGGTACTGTCAACCTTAATACCTCAATAGTGCGTAGTCCATTCCAGGCCAGCAACGACACCACTGCGCGCTCACGTTGAGTCCCGCATAACTTGAGTAGTTTGTTTCTTTGTTTTGCCGACAGGCTCTCCTTATGGTAGCGTTTCCCTTGCTCACGCGAGTATTGTACTTTAATGTTTGCGATTTCACGGAGTGAATGCGTACTGATTACGCTTAGCCCTTTCTTAACTAACAACTGCTCCTTCGATAGTTCCTTGGCAGGAGCGCCTTGATAAATTAAGGCCCAATCGCAAAACCCTTTGAGCACAGATTTGTAGAGTCTCTTGGTAAAGTCAGAAAGGGAAGGAGCATGGATGAATTTCTCCGCCCACTTCTTATTGAAGAACCGCAGATCATGGTCAATCAATTTAAAGAATTGGTTTAGCACTGTCGCATAGGTACTTAACGAGTAATCACCGCGCAGTCGGTCTCTGTGACTTACCAGGAAAAGTTTGACATAGATGTTTCCTAGAGGTAGCTTTTTCTCAAGAAGATCATTAACGACAAATCGGATCTCTTTTTCTTGCAGGAACACTCTAAATCTTCTAAGAATGGACTGCATCGTGAGGCTCATGTCCTCCATGTAGCTATCGAGCTGATAGACCACTTCCGGCCCATCTTTGTAGGTCTTCAGAAACGTCTTCGAATTAGTAAGGTAGTTGCCAACCTTTCCGTAGCGTTTATTCAGCCACAATTCGTATTCAGAAAGAACCCTGGAGGCTGGGGAAATTCTCTTTTTTAAGGATTTATTGATTTTGATGATTTTCTTCATTCTAAAAACCACATGGAGAAGTGTAAAAATATGTGTTTCAAATTGTTAACTAAAATATATAAACGTATATTTATTTTATAGTAACAATATTTAAATTTATATACTTAAATAGATTTATGAAAACGTTCCGAAAAAATCTCGACTTGACTTCTGATACCGTTGCGATCCTTCAAATTGAAGCTACCCTCAGCCAGTTCGGAACGCTGAAACCCTTCCTGGAATCACTTCTAGAGGCTCATGCGGCCAAATGCAGAAAGGCCAGACCGAAGGTTTATGAGGCGATAATCGAAAAAAAGGTTATGAAAATGACCACTGCTGCGAGGAAGAAATCAGGCCGGTAGCAAAGAAAAAGACAGGCAAGGAGAAACCCGTTCATCGCGGCCCAAAATGGTCGGACCTCTTGACTGTCAATCCAAAATTAGAAAAAAATCAGCGGAGTCCTGAAAAGAACTCGTCGGTACCCACTTTAAGGGCCTTTGCGATTTTATACACGGTGTAAGTTGATGGGATCTTCTTTCCCGTCTCGATGCGCGACAATTGATGGCGATCAACGGAAGGTTCTATTGCCTCAAATTCCTTTAAAGACACACTTTTTGCCTCCCGGATATTTCGAATCCGGGAACCCAGGGCCTTGGCAAATTTTTCCTTGTCTTTCACCAGCACCAAGGAAGGAAGAAATGTGACTGGCAGGGTTGTATAATAATACAACCCTTTCTATTTTGCAGGATGTTTTTGCTATGAAGAAGTCAAAAAAAGAAATAACAGAAGAGATCAAAGCA
>DASYTA010000051.1:0-1590 GCA_036002745.1 Cyclobacteriaceae bacterium
TTAAAGTAACAGCATCGTCGTAAATAAAAAAGGCTTTTCGAAAATCATTTCGAAAAGCCCTCAAGTAAACTGGAATATCTTACTGTTTCATTAATACACCATCCGAAGCACTCATATCCCGTACAACAACATATTTACCATTTCTTTTCTCAAACACGCTGATGTAATTTCCCGAGTTGACTGGATTATTCGCAGAGTCAACAACATTAAAATGACCAATTTCGACAACCAGAGCTCCATCATTTGATGGAAAAATTTCGTTTGTTTTGAATGAGATCTTATTAGTATTTGAATCTAAGTCCGACCGCAAGAAATCGATTATCGCTTCCTTCCCAACCAACGGCGCCGTGTTCTGAAAAAAGCTTGTCGCATCATCTGCATAGTATCCTATGTTTTTGAATACTCCGCTATTGAAAACTTCGGCAAATGCATCTTCTTTAGCCTGAATTTCTTTTTTGATTTGTTCCTTATCAACCGCGGCCGATCCTTCTTTTTTATCATTACAGGCGAATAGTAAGCCTATTACACACCCAAATGGCGCCATTTTTACAATCAAGTTTTTCATAAATAATTTATTCTTACGTTACTTATGGAAAATAAAACTAACAGATAAAAGTAAGAAAAATAGAGAAACCACGATGAGGCCTGGTATTGAATGTGGTTAAAAAAGAAAATAAAAGGACAAAATAATATTCTTTGGGCGAGAGCTTTAATTTAAATTGGCTACAACTTTATAATTCTGATTGACGAACGATCACGAACGGCGTAGGCGACATTAAATGGTTTCATCCCCATTTCATATCTTCAAAACATGAGAGGTTCAGTTGTCCTCGTCGGTACGTGCGTGTTTTCATTCCTTACTGCCCGTGCACATTGCCAAACAGAAATCACCAAATGGCCAGCTGGCAAGAAAGGTGCGATCTCAATCACCTACGATGACGGCTCGATGAACCAGTTTCGATATGCACTGCCGGTAATGGAAAGATTGAAATTGCCTGCTACGTTTTATGTGATCACGGGTTCTATCACGGGATCGAAATACCCCCCAAAATTTGTAGGAAGACCCACCCAACAAATCATCAACGAATCTGCAAGTGTGGCAACAAACGCAGATAATTATTTTGAACGCGCATCCGCAGCCAAGTATCTTGGTTACATGGGCGCCAATAGATATTATGACAGTAGTGCAGGGCTGTATGAGGATGGCAAAGAGAAACAAGCATATATAGCAATGGACTCTCTCTATGCTAAGGTGAGAAACGGCAATCTTAAAAAAGGAATAGAGCTGAGCATGGAAATGTCGAATGAACAAGGCCTCAGTTGGAACAGTATAAAAGTGTATGCTTCGAAGGGATACGAGTTTGCGAGTCACACAGTCACTCATGCGCACGTAACTGTTCTCGACACAACTAATATTTTTTACGAGCTCGAAAAAAGTAAGCAAGACATAAAAGATCATCTCGGTGAAAAATATTGTTTTACAGCGGAGATACCTTTTGGCATTGAACATCCAAGAGCGATGAAGTATGCGTTACCTTTTTATGCTGCGCTTCGCAACCTGATGACAGACCCTTACATGGAAGAAATAAA